>JAUWYG010000099.1 GCA_030615945.1 Candidatus Bipolaricaulota bacterium
CTTGACTTCTGTCCGCCCAACTGTACACTTACAAGGTCAGTTAAAGGAGGGATTGAAGGTGGTTAAGAAATCCATCCCCATTACACAGGCTCGTTCCGAACTCAGTCGTCTCCCGGAGGAGTTTGCGTCTGATGACATGCACGACGCAGTCGCGATCACGCGCCGCGGGAAACCGGTCTTGGCCGTCTTGCCCTGGGACCTTTACGACGGATTGGTGGAAACACTTGAAATCCTGGGCGATGAGGATCTCATGGCTTCTCTGCGGCAAAGCATCAAAGAAATGGAACGTGAGGACCTTCTCCCGTGGGATGAGGTGAAGGGCGAGCTTTAACCAATGGCCCTCTCCTATCGAGTCTTCCTTACTCCGCAAGCACGTTCTATGCTCCAAGCTATCGCCGATAGGCGAATTCACAACACTATTGCACGCCGCATCGATGGACTCACCGAAGACCCTAAGAAGCAAGGTAAGGCTCTGGTGGAAGAACTGGCCGGTTTTCGCAGCCTGCGCGTTGCGCGGCACCGCGTGATCTACAAGGTAAAGAAGGATCGGATAATCATCGTCGCGGTGGGTATTCGCAAGCAGGGTGATACAAAGGATATCTACTCCCGCGCAAAGAAACTCCTTAGGCTGAAGTTGATCGAACTTCCTGACGATAAAAAGAGCATCTAGGGCGCGTAAAAAAACGCTGCATTCCCCCAAAAATCAGGAGCCGGGTGCGGCACGATCTATTGCGATCGGGTCTTGCAACCCAACATTGGTTGTCCTAGAACGCTGCCGCTGTGCAGGGTCCCAAGCCTCGCAAGGTTCACGAAATAGTGCCCGGCCCCTTCTCATCAAGGAACGCCTTCAGCTCGTCTAGGGTCGGAAGCGATGGCTGCGCCCCCTTTCGTGTGGTGGCGAGCGCGGCGGCGGCGTTGGCCCACGGAATGGCCTCGTTGATCGGTTTGGTGAGGAGAGCCCACGCGAGGGCTCCATTGAACGCGTCCCCAGCCGCGGTGGTGTCGATTGGCGTAACCAACGGGGCAGGGAAGGAAGAAGCTCCCTCTGGTGAGATCCAGTAGGCGCCTTCTTCACCGGCGGTGCAGATTACGTTACCTATGCCGCGTGAAAGGAGTTGGTGTGCTCCTTGCTCTATGTCATCACATCCTGTGATGGCCTCAAGTTCCCCCTTGTTCGGAGTGAGGATGTCGATCCGCCAAAGCAGCAAAGACGAGAGGTCGGAAGCTGGCGCGGGATCGAGGATCACGAGAGGCCTCTCCTTCGGTAGACGGTGAAGCAGGTGCCTGATCGCCTCAAGCGGGATCTCAAGCTGCAAAAGGAGCACGTCGGCGTTGGCAACGTGATCGAGGATGCGATCCACGTATGCCCCATCGACGAGCGCGTTCGCGCCCGGCGCGAGAGCGATCGCGTTCTCACCGTCGTCGCTGACCCAGATGGTGGCAAGACCCGATGCGACATCATCCTCGAATTTGACCGCACTTACGTCGACCCCATTCTCCTCCAGGCTCCGGAGGAGCTCATCCCCGAACATGTCGCGTCCGAGCTTCCCGAAGAGCGCCGTCTCTACCCTAAGACGCGCGGCAGCGACCGCTTGATTAGCTCCTTTCCCACCGGGATAGCGAGAAACCCTACGGCCGTGGATGGTCTCCCCGGGACGCGGGATCCGAGGGACCTCGACGACAAGATCCATGTTGATGCTCCCGACGACGGCGATCACTCGAAAGTCACCTCACAGCTGCGTCACATGCGGACACGCTCAACTTCGCACCGCGTCATAGAGCGCTCTGAGGAACCGCTCGCGCGAGGCTTCGAGCACCACTTCCGCATTCGGCTCTTGCCCCGTGATCCCCAGGTGATCGACGACAGTCGCACCACGTGTGAGCTCGCTCCTCGTTTCGACCGCCACATGGAGCCGCTTTGTCACCGTGGCGACCTCGGGATCCAGGGCGACGGCCATGGCGATCGGGTCAGGGAGATCGAATCCCACCAGCTTCAGCTCGTTCATTCCAAACTCCCTCAGGCACCGTTGGATGTCGACGCAGAACTGACCAAGCGGCGAGACGCTCCGGATCTTCTCCGCCTCTTCATCGTTGAACGTTGCGAACCTCTGCGAGACGTCCCAGCCGACCATCACGATTGGCAGATCGGACTCAAACACGATCTTCGCCGCTTCGGGATCGACCCAGACATTGTACTCTGCCGCTGGGACGACGTTCCCGTGCCCAAAGCCAATTCCCCCCATGATCACACATTTCTCGACTTTGGAGGCGGTCGAGGGATCCCGAAGCAACGCAACAGCCACGTTGGTCAACGGACCGAGGGTCACGAGCGTGATCTCGCCGACGAAGCGGCGGATGGTGTCAATGATGACGTTGACAGCATGGCCATCGGCCGGCCTGCGACCAGAGAGGGGAAGGCCGATGTCGCCCATGCCATCCTGACCATGCACGTACTGTGCAGTCTCAAGTGGCCGGAGCAGTGGCTTTTCGAGGCCCTCGTACACAGGCACCTGTTTGCCGCACCGCTCGACCGTGTAGAGCGCGTTCTGTACGCCCTGCTTTAACGGAACGTTACCTGCGACGACCGTGATCGCCTCGATCCGCACGTCGGGATGGTTCAACGCCATCACGAGCGCGACCGCGTCGTCGGAAGCCGTGTCCGTATCGATCAGAAAACGTCGCAAAGCAACTTCTCCTTGGTCCCTTTTCCCCTGTTTGCGTCTCCAAAACGCCATTCTTCGTTGCAAAACGATCTTTGGTCACGATCGTTCTCCGCGCTGTAATTGGTCTATAGGCTGTGACCAATGCCTTCGCAGACTCTCTGCTAATTGTGTGAACCGACACTGTACGTTTCTTTAGATAGTAGTCAAGAAACCTGCCTAGTTCTAGAAACGTCATCAGAGGCCACCGGTGATTGACGCACACAAACTGCTTTCTTAGAATTGGAGCACAGTGTGGTGGATGGGGCGAGGAAGCTCGGTGTATCTTGCCCCTGTGCTCTCAAGATCGAGGAGGTGTGTTTCGATGGAGAAGTCGCGGGTTCGCGTGTACGGCTACCGTTGGATAATACTTGTGGCGTTCATGTTGGTGATTGCGGCTAACCAACTTCTGTGGATCACCTTCGCCCCGATCACTGGCGATGCGGCGCGATTCTACGGCGTCTCCGACCTCGCGATCGGCCTTCTGTCGATGATTTTCATGATCGTGTTCATCATCGCCTCGATCCCGGCGTCGTGGGTAATCGATACCTACGGGATTCGTATCGGTGTGGGGATAGGAGCTGCCCTGACCGGTCTGTTCGGGCTGCTCCGCGGGCTCTTTGCCGCAGATTACACCGGGGTTCTCATCGCTCAGGCCGGTATCGCTGTTGGACAGCCGTTCGTGTTGAACGCGATCGCGAAAATAGCTGGTCGCTGGTTCCCGTTAAATGAGCGGGCGACAGCGGCAGGGATGGGAACGCTGGCGATCTACCTTGGAATCTTTGTCGGCCTGGCCCTCACACCGTTCTTGGTCCTTCGGTCGAGCATCGCAACAACGCTTATGGTCTACGGAGCATTCTCGGCCGCGATCGCTATCCTCTTCTTCGTCTTGGCAAGGGAGCGCCCGCCGACGCCGGTCGGTGAGGAGGCGCGCTCACTCGTCTTCGACGGATACAAGCGCCTCTTTCGTCAGCGAGAGTTCATCCTTCTTCTCATCCTGTTCTTCATCGGTCTCGGTGTGTTCAATGCCGTAACGACGTGGATCGAGGAGATCGTGCGCCCCCGCGGATTCTCGATCGACCAAGCCGGGCTCGTTGGCGGACTGATGGTACTGGGCGGGGTCGTCGGAGCGATCGTCATCCCGCCGCTCTCCGACCGGATGCGCCGCCGGGTCCCATTCATCATCCTCGCCCTTGCCGGGGCGATCCCCGGACTGATCGGGATCACCTTCGCCACGAGCTACTCTCTTCTTCTCGCCTCGGCGTTCGTCCTTGGTGCCTTCCTGCTCAGCTCCGGCCCACTCGGCTTCCAATACGCGGCTGAGGTGACGTACCCTGCGCCGGAGGGAACATCGAATGGCCTGCTCCTTCTTGCCGGACAGGTGTCGGGGATTGCGTTTATCATCGGGATGGATGCCCTCAAATCACCGGCGACCGGATCGATGGCGACATCGCTCCTGATTCTCACCGGGCTGATGGTCGCTTGCCTCGCTCTCGCCACGCGGTTGCGGGAATCTGCCCTGATCTCTGGGGACGAGGGCGGTTAACCCGCAATCACGACAGGATTACGCACGATGCGTTAGGCTTCATACGTACTCAAGGAGGAGTATGAACGAGCAGAGCTACGTGCTCGAGCTTGATCCGAGCTTGTATCCTTCGGCGGTTCTGCCGGCGCTCGTCTGGGCGAAGGGGATCGAACCACCGGCTCCTACCACCACGCCGCCGGCATTCCTGGAGGAAATCCTGGCGCAGGTCGAAGCAGCGGGTGAGGGGTTCATGCCGGCCGAGCTGCGGACCCGCGTGCGCAAGATGCTCCGGTATGGACGCTATCACCCAAGCGGACGGGGAAAGCCTGCAAGCGAGTTCCTGCTACGCGCAGCACTTAACGGTTCCTTCCCGCTCGTGAATGGACCGGTCGATGTCAACAACGCGGTGAGCCTTGCCTCGGGCCTGCCGGGCTCAATCTTCGACGCGGATCTCTCCGGAACCCATCTGCTGCTGCGTCGCGGCAAGCCAGGGGAGTCCCACGTTTTCAACCCAGCAGGACAAATCATTGACCTTGAGGATCTGCTGCTCGTCTGCCGACGGGCGGAAAAGGGGTGGGAACCCTGCGGGAACCCGATCAAGGACTCCATGACGACCAAGATTCGGCCAAAGACTAAAAACGTCGTGGCGATCCTCTACGCC
>JAUWYG010000162.1 GCA_030615945.1 Candidatus Bipolaricaulota bacterium
AACGTTGGGAGAATGATTGCCCGGTAAGAGGGAGATTTTGGGTAGAATAAGAAGTTGGGGCGTCGACATAACGACGATGGACGATTTCATCAAGAACCCACGAACGTTGGTGAAGACGCTTGCCCGTGTCTTCTCCGTTGAGAAGTCCACACCAGAATTCGAGGTGTTGGATAGTGCCGCGGCCCGCGTGGAGCAAACTGGCTACGACAACTGGGACGGTGGCACGGATGTTTACAGCCTCTATCTCCAAGTCCCGGTTGGGATCTACGGGAAATACTCCGATCTGATGGAGCAAATCGAGAAGTCTATCTCGGACAAGATCCAACCCCTGATGAGACAGTACCCGGGCATCTGGCTCACCGAGGTGGTCGTCAGCCCAAACACCTCGGGCATCGGAGAAGACCTGCCTGGCGGTCACAGCATCTCGCCGGCGCGTGCCACAGAAGTGAAGCGTGAACTCCAGCAAATCCAGGCGCTCATGATTGCGTACGTAACAGGCGGCAGAGAACCAGCGCAGCCGGACAAGTATCATGAGCTCTATGTAGACATGGATATTGCTTTGGAGGAACTCGGATATGAGAATCCGAATCTACACAAGTCGTTGGAGATCTTCTGGGATTCCTGTGGCAAGCAAGGGTTAGGCACGTACGCATCCCGAAGAGCCTATGTTCATGAGCTCTATGGCGAGATCATACTGGATCTCGACCGGCGTTTGCGAAAGGTACCGGAACCACGCCACTGGAAGCAGGCTAACGCGGCGCTAAGCGACACGCTCAAGCCCATCCGGACTCAATGGTTAAAGGCCAAGAATTTCATCCATGCCGCCCCACCTGACTACCAGAACTCCGTAAAGGAGTCGATTAACTCAATCGAGTCGGCATTGAAAATACTTCTTGGTCGCCCTGGTGCAGCCCTGGGCCAATTGGTGAAGGAGGCGGACATCGATCCCGACATTGGGAGGATTCTCAGTTGCGCTTACGGCGTCGTTAGCAATAAGGATTTCGTGCGCCATGGCGGCGTAACAGATGAACCACTGGCGCAGGGAGATGCGGAGTTCTTTCTGGAATTCGCTGCGGTGTCGATAATCTACTTGAAGCAAAAGCTATACACGCCGGCCGCAGAGGAGAAGCCCCAACAATCGGATGGACGATGAGCGGTAAGGCCGGGGGCCTCACCGCCACGTCATCCGCACGTTCGCAGTTCTAGTGGATTGCATGGCAAATGAGTGAGGTCTGCTTGCTGCGGCGATCACGACCCCCTCTTGGGCTTTTCCATCACTCTAGGTCGGGGATGGATCTCATTCGCTGGTGGATTGAGCCGTGTTCCTGACAGCTTTGCCTCGTGTCGCTTCTTCCGTCTTCCCTTACTTTCTCGTTCCCTGATCTCCAGCTTCCCAGTGTATTGAACTTCCGCACCGATGTTCGACGGGGATTGGGTTCGGCTCGGGCGAAGATCGCTTCCTGTTGGTGGTTGGATACCTGCGAAACAGCATTCAATGGATAGGAATCCCTGTCAAGCAGCAAGCCATGCCTGTGTCCAACAGAGATAGTGCATGGGGTTGATTCCAGTTCTTTCTTTCTGGGTAGAAGGACGTCCTTAGCACCCATCAACTGATTCCTCGCTGTTGCATAGAGGGTACGCCATGCCGATACTAAGCGGACCTGGGGACTAAGGAGGTTCACCTGTGGAACTCAGACCGATCGAGTGGCCACGCGATTTGACGCCTCTGGGGGAGATGATCTGCGACACGTTCCGGTATCCGGAGAACCCGGAATGGAGCGTTCAGACCGACGAGAAGGAACAGATCTCTCATATGCTCGAAACCTTCCGCGACGGGGGCATACGGTCACCCTGGACCAGGTGAAGGTTGTCGGTGAACGCAACCAGGGAGACAGAGACTTCCAGCTCGAAACGCTGTCCTCTCTACCAGCCTAAGGTGTGCGAGATCTATCCTAACAGCGTCCCGAGCAGCTCCGTTATGTTTCGACAACCTGCTGCTGCATCCATCGCCTTGCGATCCGCTAGTAGCCCCCGGCCTTCTCAGCCTTCTTGGCTTTCTTGGCAGCGCGCTTCTCTTTGATGGATCTCTGCGCTTTCTTCTTTTCACTCGTCCGTTTCTTGTCCTGTGATTTTCCCACACCAAACCTCCTGGTCGCGCATAAGAATCATATTCGCCATAAGTAACCATGGTACACCAAGCCGCTCGATGCGTCGAATCGCCCTACTGCTGAGACTCCGCAACACAGAGTGCGATCTGTCGTTCAATTCAGTAGTCGTCGACTGGATGAGGTCGCGCCG
>JAUWYG010000165.1 GCA_030615945.1 Candidatus Bipolaricaulota bacterium
CAGATCAGGTGATAGTGTTCCTCCAACCGGACCTCATAGTGGTAGTGATCCTCACCCAGTTCGCTCGCCTCTACAAGCCCCATCTCTTCAAGGAGACGCACCGTCCTGTAGACCGTGGAGAGGCTGATCTTCTCATCCTCCTCCTTGGCAAGGCGGTAGATCTCGCTCGCGTCGAGGTGAGCGTTATCGCTGATTATGCGAAGCAGGAGCCTCCGTTCGGTGGTGATCCTCTTCCCTGCTGCCTGTAAGAACCACGTCGCTTCGGAAATGTCCATCGCCTCATCCTATTGCAAATAATTTTCAATTGCAAAAAGATTCTAGTCTACTTTCCCTCTCTTGTCAAGGGGTAAGGTCAGGGAAGAACTACGGGTTAGAGATCAGAGTACGGTCACACAGGTTTGACAATGACGCGGCGTGCCACGCCACGACCCAGGGCAATCCGGCTTCCATGCACCTCGATGAGGAGCGGGCCATGGAATGCTCCGGCTCCCGCCACTGAGATGATGTCGCCAGGATGAATCCCCATCTGCTCCAAGTGACGGCATAGACCCCGACCGCCGTGTACCTCAACAACACGCGCTTTGTCCCCAAAGTTCAACTGGTCTAGGGTCATCGGAAGCTCCTCAGAACCATCCATTGGGCCACCTTATTGAAAATGGTTCTCAATTGTAACGTAAAGAGTACTCTCACTCTGCCTTCTTGTCAAGGGAAAATACGTTAGGGATCGCAGAGATTCGCAAAGAACCTTGCACGCCGGCCACTACTGTATATCGCAGCAACCCGCGTTTGGTCCCAGATGCCCAGTCGGTCCAGGGCCATTGCTTCTTTCCTTTGGTGGATTAAAGAACCTTTTCCCCGTTAAAGAGACAAAAGGGATATGCGCTCGCCTTCGCATCCCCTATGTCATCTCGCACCATGACAGGTTGCCTTTTCAAGAGGCGGTTCCTCATTTACAGTCGCGTCGAGATAGTGCCAAGGAGTGATTGCCGATTGACTCAACGGTTGAGAACGTCCTCTATCCTCGCGGTACTACTGTTTTTACTTGTATTCCTATCGCTTAGCGCAGGGAGCCCGATCCCCACCTACCGGTTCATCGTGGTAGTCGATCCGGGGCATGGAGGAAAGGACCCAGGAGCGATTGGAGTCGGCGAGGTATGCGAAAAGGGGATCACCATCACT
The DNA here is from genome assembly GCA_030615945.1 of Candidatus Bipolaricaulota bacterium. GTDB lineage: Bacteria > Bipolaricaulota > Bipolaricaulia > UBA7950 > UBA9294 > UBA9294. The sequence goes on from JAUWYG010000165.1 coordinate 1,180, forward strand.
ATCGCTCAGATGGTTTACCTCAAGTCGCTCGACCACCCGGAGTTGCGGGTGATCTTAGCTCGGAGGGATGACGAGCACATCTACCCCACCGATCGTATCAAAGAAGCGAATCGAATCGGCGCTGACCTATATGTAAGTGTCCACGCCAACGCGTATTCTAACGCAAGTGTTTCTGGAGTGGAGACTCTGGTGCACGAGACGCAAGGGCGCGGGAGCCAGAGCTATCGCTTGGCCGAGATCCTGCAGCAGCACCTTGTTTCCCAAACAGGGGCGAGAGACCGGGGGATAAAGTGGGCGCCGCTCTTCATCCGGCAAGCCCAGATGCCAGCCGCTCTGGTTGAGGTGGGATTTATCACCCATCGTCTTGAGGCCAGGCTCCTGCAAAGCCTCTCCTACCAGAGCAAGATCGCCGACGCGATCCTCGATGCCATCCTGGAGTTCCTCTATAAACCTTAGTATGAGGAAAAGGCTCCTAACACTTTACCAGCTTCTCCTTGACGCCTACGGAGAGCAGCACTGGTGGCCTGGGGCAAACCCATTCGAGGTGATAGTCGGGGCGATCCTCACCCAACGGGTGGCTTGGGCAAACGTAGAAAAGGCCATCTCTTCCCTTAAGGAAGCCGGACTGATGGAGCCGCAGCGGCTGAGGGAGGCGCCGCTTAAAAAGATTGCTCCTTTAATTCGCCCCTGTATCTACTACAATGAAAAGGCGAAGAAGTTAAAGGCCTTCTTGACGTTCCTCGAAGAACGCTACCACGGTGATCTTTCTCTCCTCCTATGCTTGCCTGTTTCTTCTTTGCGCAAGGAACTCCTCTTTGTACGGGGCATTGGTCAGGAGACGGCCGACTCCATCATCCTCTACGCCGCGGGTAAGCCGAGCTTTGTCGTCGACACATACACTCGGAGGATCCTCAATCGCCTCGGCCTGATCGAGGAGAGGGCGAAGTATACTGATATTCAGGCGCTGTTCATGAGAAACCTACCGAAGGATGCTTCTTTATACAACGAGTACCACGCCCTCCTCGTTTGCCAC
>JAUWYG010000078.1 GCA_030615945.1 Candidatus Bipolaricaulota bacterium
CGCGGAGCGAGTTGAACGTGGTGTTCCTTGTTGGCCTTTGTCTTCTCCTCATCCCCGTAGCCGCCTTAGCCTCACAACTTTTTGCCACCGCGATGCGCAGAGCCTCCCTCGGCCAGCGGATCCGCGAGGAGGGCCCGTCTCTGCACGAGAAGAAGGGAGGAACTCCCACCATGGGTGGGATAATCATCCTTCTACTATGGGGGCTGTCTCTTCCCTTCCTTGTTCGGTTTGATCTTTTGTCCCTTGATGGGCTGTTCGTTTTCCTGGCCGGACTTTCCTTTGGAGCGATCGGTCTGCTCGATGACATCCTCTCCCTCCGATATCACCGATCCCTTGGTCTGTCTGCACTTCAGAAGGTCCTCCTTACTACCGGGGTTGCCGTCATCCTCTTTTTCGCCTTTCCTCAGGTGATTCGAACGCCGCTTCGAGTTCCCTTCGCTTCACTTGTCGTCTTGCCTTCCCTGATTCCTTCCTTTTTCCTTGCCTGGGGTGTCTTCTTGCTAACCACGAACAGCATGAACCTGACCGATGGCCTCGACGGCCTGGCCACCGGTGTCTCGATCCTCATCCTGTGTGGCTACCTCGCTCTCGCCCCCGGTCGGGAGCTTGTCGCCGTGATCCTTCCCCTCATTGGGGTCCTGGTTGGTTTCCTTTGGGTCAACGCCTATCCGGCGCGCCTCTTTCTCGGGGACATTGGCTCGTTCGCCCTGGGCGGCGTCGTAGCGGGCCTCGCCCTCGCCAGCGGCACAGCGCTTATTCTCCCTTTACTTGCAGGACTCCTTGTTCTTGAAGCCGGTTCGGTTATCCTGCAGGTCAGTTCCTTTCGGCTGACTGGGAGAAGGATCTTCAAGATCAGCCCGCTGCATCACCACTTTGAGCACGCAGAGGGGATCGACTACTCCTATCTTCTTCCAACGGTGGAGTGGCCGGAGCCGAAGATCACCCTCAGGCTGTGGATTCTTCAAGGGCTTTTTGTCGGATTAGGGATCCTTGCCGCGCGACTTTAGGAAAGTCCCTGCTCGAACGCGGCCGCCCCACGCAGGCGCTTAACCACTGTCGCCTCAAAAATAGGCATGAAACCCTCGAGGAACCGCGAGCCGCAGGTAAAGGGGAAACCCAACGTGGAGATATTATCCTTCACCGCGATCGGAAGCCCACATGGCGGCCGATCGGCCTTCTCCCGCGCCTCGTCGATAAGCACTTCCAAATCAGCAAGGACAAGGTAAGCACGTCCTTCTCCCTAGCCTCAATGCTCGCACACAGCCCCTGAAGCACCTCTTCAATGCGAACCGAACTAGAAGGCGAGGGAAGAGAGGAGCTTATGAAGGGTAGTCACGTCATCTCCCTTGATCTGCCGGAGGTGGGACTTGAACCCACACGAGGTGTAAGCCTCACAGGATCCTGAATCCTGCGCGTCTGCCAATTCCGCCACTCCGGCATTTAGGACGTTAGAAGTTTAAGTAGCCCTTCATCACGTGTCAAGAAGCCTTATGTAAGGCCAGTCAGCGTTCGCGCCATGCCGAAAACTCGTCTCGGAAGCCCCTGAGAGCCTCTAAATCGATCTCGGCCCGCAGCACCCCCTCCCGGACCCCGAGGGCAGCTACCTTCACCCCCCACGGGTCGACGACCATGCTCCGCCCCAGTAACCCTCTCCCCACGGCGTTACAGGCGATGATATATCCCTGGTTCTCCACCGCTCGCGCCTGGCAGAGACTCTCCCATGCCTCCATGCGCGCCGAGGGCCAGGCAGCCGGAATAAGAAACACTTCCGCTCCCTGCTTACTCATCCCTCGAAAAAGCTCGGGAAAGCGCAGGTCGTAACAGATGGCAATCCCCAAGCGCCCAATCTTCGTCTTCACCACTTCACTGCCCCCGCCTGGGGTGAGGAGATCCCGCTCCTGGGAGCGGTAGCTGAGCAAGTGGACCTTGCGATAGGACCCAATAAGTTTCCCCTCACGATCGAGAAGAACGGCGGTGTTGTAGAGTCTCTCCCCCTGCCGTTCCACAATGCTTCCGCCCAACAGGTAAACCCCCAGTCCCCTCGCCACCTTACGCAAGAATGAGACCGTTTCTCCCTCAAGCGCCTCCGCCTTCCTCGAATAAGAAGAAAAATCAGAGTAGCCTACACGCCACAGTTCCGGCAAGAGCACAAGGTCAGCCCCACGCGCCCCATAGAGGAGACGTTCCACTCGAGCAAGGCGCCAGGCGTCCCCCTCTTCCACAAGCGCCGGTTGAATGACCGCTACGCCGATTTCCTTTCCCTGTCCAGATTCCTTCATGTTAGATTCTCAGTCTAACCTACGTTACGGCGAACGTGCAACCGAGATCCCTGAGGGGACTTGGTTTTCAATGTGATATCTGTTACAATGCCGGACGTTTGACCCCCGTGTCGGGGTGATGAGGGGGTGGAGAAAAGGTGATAGGCGAACGAGCAGCCTTACGGTAGAGGGGGTAGGCATGGTCGATCTCAAGGATTTTCGCATCTTTTCCGATCTTAAGGGAAAGGACTTAGATAAGCTCCGGGAAAGCGTACGTAAGATCAAGTATGGCCGGGGAGAGATCATCTTCCAAGAGGGGGCACCAGCATTCGGTTTCTATCTTATATTAGAGGGAATGGTCAAGCTCGTCAAGCGTAGCATGCGCGCAAAGAGCCAGATCCTAAAGATCGTTGGCCCAGGCGAGATCCTCGGGGAGACGACTCTGTTCGACAAAGGGAGTCATAACGCTTACGCCAAAACACTCGAACCAGTGGTGGTCGGGTTCATCGAGCGTGGAGATTTCTTCTACTTCCTCGAGCGTCACCCAAAGACTATCTTCCGACTGTACGAGAAACTCTCGGGGGAGCTCAAGGCGTTCCAGAACAAGCTGGCCGAGCGATCCTACTCATCGAGTAAGGAGCGCCTAGCCCGACTGATCCTCCATCTGGGGAAAAGCGGAGTGGAACTCTCCCGGGCCGAGTTGGCGGAGATGGCTGGCGTATCTTCCAAGACGGCAATTCGGACCCTGAGCGAACTCGAGAGCCGGGGGATCATCGCAATCGAGAGCCGCAAGATCAAGATTCTACGCGAGGATTACCTACAAAAGATCATGGAGCCCTTCGCCGTAGATCTCACGGCTAACCTGATCATCTAAAGCTCACAAGAAGAACGTCTCCCAAGCAGGTGACCGGTGTCCTTTCGAGTTCGACCTATGTCTTTTATAGTTCCAATGGGCATTTTTAGCAATTTGGAGGGCAGAAGCGTCGTTCAAGGGCGGTTCATTATTGGTGAGCGGATTGAACGCGGTGGAGAGAGCGATTATTGTCATTATCGCGTATGGTATCGCGATCCTTGCAGTTGCGCTCCTCAGTATCGCAGGCTACCCTCCTATCGGGCTTACCTTCACTTCTCTTTCCGTAGCTCTGATCCTCGGTGCTTACTCCCTGCAACTTAGGGGAGGCCTTCTTCTCGGGTTAACCACAGCGTTTATCGGGATTCTGTTACTGTTATCCTTCGGGATGAAGCAACCATCTCTCTTACTGGCCCTTGTGACAATGGACCTCGCTTTGGGAGGAGGGATCGGTCTGGTAAACCGAAAAAGAGAACTTCGCCGGGAAAAATGGCGGCGGGCGAAGAGCCTTCAGGATCGCTACGACGAGGAAATCTTCGAGAACTCTCTCAACGTTATCCACTTCATCGACAAAGACGGGACGATCCTGAAACGGAACGAGACCTCTCGGAGCACGATTGGCTACCCGACCAAGCGGTCTTTACAACTCTCAGAGTACGTCCATCCAGAAGATATTGACCAAATGAAGGTCGAGCTTTTGCGCCTGTTCGAACGTGGAGAAGTACGAGACGTAAAGCTTAGGTTCATCTCGCAGAAGCGCACGGTAATCCCGGTTGAAATCAAGGCAACGCGAGCGACGGAACGGGTAGCGGTGATGGAAGCGTGCAACCTCTGCCAGCAGGTGGAACTGGAGCGTCGCCTGATGGAGACGGAGGCACGCTACCGCTACCTGATCGAGGACGCGATCGACACCCTTGACTCGGGGATCATTATTACCGACAGCAAACGGCAGGTAGTGTGGGCAAACGAAACGCTCGCTCGCTTCTTCGGAATTGACCGTGAGCGCCTGATCGGGATTGACGCTCTCCGCGCCTTTGGTCGCTACGTCGGCGCCTTTGAGAAAGCGGAGGACTTCGGCCAAGTGGTAGAGGAGGCAATCGGGAACGGAAATAGAATCAACTCCTATACTTGCCGTGTCCGTCCCAGCCTGGGACGAGAGGAGCGGGTCCTCGAGTATCGATCGATCCCGATCGAGACGGAAAGGTATAAGGGAGGCCGCATCGACCACTACATCGACATTACAAAGATAAAGCGGTTGGAGGAAGGCTTGCGCGAGAAGACAAAACACCTGGAGCGAAGCAACGAGAAGCTGGAGGAGTTCTCACGCGTCGTCGCGCACGACCTGAAAGACCCCTTGCGCACAGTGGAGACGTTCAGCGGCTTCCTGCTAGAGGACTATGCGGACCGGCTCGACGAAGAAGGGGCGGATCACCTGCATACGTTGAAGAACGCCTCGGCTCGGATGCGGCAATTGATCGACGACCTTCACGATCTCTCCAGCATCCACATGGACGCCACTTCGTTTGAGCGAGTCACCGTGAAGCGCATCCTGGAAGAGATCAAAGAGGATCTTGATGTTCGCCTGCGCGGGGTCAATCTGCAGGTGGAAGACGATCTGCCAGCGGTTATGGGAAGCAAGACGCGCATCAGTCAGCTATTCCGTAACCTAATTGTCAATGCAGTAAAGTTCAACGACAAGGCACTTCCGACGGTACGCGTCGGCTGGTCAAAGGAGTCAAATAACAGAGGAACGGTTGCGTTTTTCGTACAGGACAACGGAATTGGAATAGAATCTCGATATCACGAGAAGATTTTCGGACTATTTGAGAAACTGAACCCTAGAGAGCACTATGAAGGTACCGGAGCGGGCCTTGCGATCTGCAAGCGGATCGTGGAGGAACACGGGGGGGAGATCTGGGTGGAATCGGAGGTTGGGAAAGGAACTACGCTCTACTTTACCATCCCCAAAGCGGCAGCCAAGAAAGAGGTGAACATCCATGCTTAACCCAGAGAAGATCAAAGTCCTTGTCGTCGAGGACAACCCCAACGACGTCACGATCATCAAGCGGGCCATGAGGAAGAGCGAGGTCAAGTGCGAGCTGTCCTTCGCCCGTGACGGAGAAGAGGCTCTTAACTTCCTCTACCGCCAGGGCGAGTTCGAAGACGCGCCACGGCCCGATCTGATCTTACTCGACTTGAGACTCCCCAAGATCGATGGACTCGAAGTTCTGGCCAAGATCAAGGACGACAATCGCCTGCGGCGAATTCCGGTGATCGTTCTCACCATCTCCACATCCCAGGAGGATATGGTGAAGGCCTATGATAGCGGCGCAGCGAGTTATATGACCAAACCGGTCGACTCAAAGGACTTCGAACGCCTGATTCAAACCGTGCAGGACTATTGGCGAGTCGCCAGGACACCCCCCGAGTAAGTAAGAAGGACATACGACACTCTCTTACTGGACTGGTGAGTCCACCATTCGTCGCGAACAACCGCTGCTTCCTTGACCCCTGCCCTCATGCAGCCTGCTTCCTACACGTAACCTATCGATAGCTTTTAAGACAAGGAGCAAGAGATGCACGTTTGCTGCGAGGAGCCTGGGGACGCAAGGGGAAAAGGCCCTTATCGTTACCTCCTTACCGGTTCACTCACCGTTTAACGAAACATGGTGAGACCCTCTGCCCCTTCCTCGCACAGCCGTATGACATCTCCAGCCAGCGGTTGTTCAAAAGACGCTAACAAAGAGGTGTAAGAGAACAGCCAACGGTTCTCACCCTGGGAAGGCGGGTAAAAGGCAGCAGGCCCGCCTTCCCTAACCCCCAATACTTTCGCTAATTGAGGCACCTCTTCTGGCTTTCTTCCACAAGGTAAGCGTAGATCGTACGCGCGAGGGTTACTACTTCCTCCTGCTCTTGCGGGGTAAGTTTCCTGCCACTAAAGAAAACGAGAGCGTGGAGCCCCTGCAAGACCTCTTCGGGGAGATCCTCTGGTGGAGCTGGGGTCTCCTCTGACCCAAGCAGGATCTGTTCGAGACTCAAGTTGATCTGCTCGATTTCCTCCTGGTTGATAAGGGTACGGATAACAAAGGCGGCATTGAACATCCACTGATCGCGCTCTTCAGTCAGGTTCTCCAGGGTGAGAGTAAAGACCTCGTCAAGGAGGGTCCTCAACTCCTTGATCTCTGCAAACAGACCTCTTTCCGATGCTTGCGAAAAGAGGGTGAGGTCATTCTCTTCCATGGCGGCGATCGCCGCGATCTGTTCTTGGTGAGTCGCGCAAAAGGAAGCG
>JAUWYG010000111.1 GCA_030615945.1 Candidatus Bipolaricaulota bacterium
CATCGGTCTCGTCGGCGGAGGGGGAATCGGGCAGCGGCTCCTTCAGCTGACCCGGAACTGGGTCTGGGATCAGGCAATCGTGCTGATGCTGTTGATCATGGTCGCGGTGTGGGCGATGGACTACAGCTCATCGCGCCTGCGCGAGCGGCTCAACTGATCGTTCGGACATCGGCCTATCGACCGGTCAGGTTCTCCAGGTACTCCCGAATGTCCTCCAACCCGTAGGTAGTTTTAAGCGCCTCGTTATCCTCCAACCATGCATCCTTGATCGTATCATCACGTCTGATCTCGATATCTTTGATCCCAAGGCTCGCCACTATTCGCTTGGCTTCCTCTTCGATTTGCCTATCCTTCACGCGGAATAGAAATCGGGAAAAATCCGGCATCTTTCCACCTCCAAGGCTAAAGTATACCGATTCGATGCGGGCACGTCAGGCTCTGCGAGGCTCGACTCCTCTCGCAGATCAGGATACCCTCTAAAGTATGCCAAAAACCACGTCTGGAAAGATCAAGGTTATCCGAGTCAAGAAAGAGGACTGTCCACAGCTACTCGTGCTGCTTTCCGCGATCCACGCGGAGGAACATCCCGAGGATCCACAAACGGTAAAGGACGTCGAGATGGGGGTACGGGAGAGTCTTAAACGCTATGACGTATTCTCTTCCGATTCGAGCTGGTTCCTAGCTGCCCTTTTCGATGGAGAGCCAGTCGGGTATGCCGCGTTCGTTCGCATTTCCAAACTCGACCAGCGCGTCGGTTTCCTCTACCTAGATGAGTTACATGTCCTTGATGGATACCGCCGCCGTGGGGTGGGAACGGCCCTCCTCGGGGAGGCGTTCGCGCTTGTCAACAGGCGCGGGCTCGCTGGAATCCGCCTTTTAACCCGGCCACAGAACTCATCAGCGCAGCGTTTCTACGAGAAGCACGGTTTTTCCGGAAACCGCGCCATCCTCTACCAATGGGTGACTGGACCGAAGGATAATTCCCTTCTAGAATCAGAGACATGAGGACCGTTGACCTGATCCGAAAGAAGCGCGACGGAGGAAAGCTCACTCGGGAAGAGATCGAGTTTTTAATCGAAGGATGCGTGGAAAGGAGAATCCCTGACTACCAGGTCGCCGCCCTGTTGATGGCGATTTACTTCCAAGGGATGAACGATGAGGAGACAATCACTCTCACCGATGTGATGGCCCACTCAGGCACCATGCTCGACCTCTCGGAGATGCCCGGCTTCCCGGTCGATAAGCACTCGACCGGCGGAGTGGGGGACACGACTTCGCTTGTTCTCATACCTCTTCTTGCCACAGCAGGCCTGACCGTGGCCAAGATCTCCGGCCGCGCTCTCGGACACACCGGGGGGACGATCGACAAGCTTGAATCGATCCCCGGGTTTCACACCGATCTTTCCCGCGAGGAGTTCCTCTCCCTGGTCAAGCGTTCGGGGGTTGCTCTCGCAGACCACACTGAGGACATAGTCCCGGCCGATCGACTCCTCTACGAACTTCGCGATGTGACCGCCACGGTCGATTCCCTTCCGCTGATCGTCGCCTCGATCATGTCAAAGAAGCTCGCCGGTGGAGCAAAGGGGATCGTCATCGACGTTAAGACTGGCGCCGGCGCTTTCCTCCCCAAGCTTGCGGACTCACGAAAGCTCGCAGAGTTGCTCGTCTCAATCGGAACGCATCTCGGCCGAAAGGTCTCGGCCTTGATCACCGACATGTCGCAGCCGCTCGGGTACATGGTCGGAAACGCCCTGGAGGTGAAAGAGGCAATCGCCACCCTCAAAGGAGCGGGCCCACAGGATCTGAAGGATCTCTGCTGCGAGTTGGGGGCAGAGCTTCTCCTCTTTTCGGGAAAGGAAAGTGCACGAAGCGCGGCAATTGAAACCCTGCGCGGCCTCCTGCACGATGGCTCAGCCCTGAAGAAGTTTAAAGAGATGGTGAAAAACCAAGGCGGCGACCCGTCCATCATCGATGATCCTTTGCGACTTCCAACGGCAGCCACAAGGGCGGAGATTCTGGCTTCCCATTCAGGTACTTTAGTCGAACTCAATGCGCTTGCTGTCGGCCAAGCGGCAAACCTCCTCGGCGCCGGACGGTTCGTTAAACAGGACACGATAGATCCCGCCGTCGGGGTCGAGTTGCTGCGCAAAGTGGGTGACCACGTGCAAGCAGATGAGCCGCTGGCGGTCCTCCACGTGAACGACGTAACAAACCTCAAGCAGGCACGCGCGCTGGTGAAGGAAGCCTACGAGATCGGCGAGGGCCCTGTCAGACCGCCCGTTCTGATTGTCGAGCGGGTCACCGCCTGATTGTCAAGGGAAACTACCGCGAAAATGCCTCTGGAAGCAGGTCTCGGATCGTCGTGCGCTTGAACTCACCCTGTGGATTTCCCATAAGGACCTCAAGATCGGGAGCGTGCTCGTAGAGGACCTGGCGACAGGCGCCGCAGGGTCGGCAGTGCTCGGCGTCACATATAACCGCGATCTTCACAAAGTCGTGTTCCCCCTCAGAAATCGCCTTAGAAAGAGCGATCCTCTCCGCACAGATCGACAGGCTGTTCACAACGTTCTCCACATTCACACCTGTGTAGACCTTCCCGTCAGCACAGAGGAGGGCCGCCCCAACCGGAAAATTAGAGTAGGGACAGTAAGCGAACTTTCGCGCCTCGATCGCCAGGTTCAACAGCGCCTGATCGTCCATCAGAAACGGATCACCAATCCTACACTGCCGGTAAGAGCTCCTACTTTGATCCCCCACCAGGTTGTTGATTGAGAAAGAGGAAGAAGGAACCGCGCTCGGCCGTACAACCGCAAAAACGGCGGCCCTACCTCCACTCCTACACAAGCGTGGCCACAGAACGCCGACCAGGAAAGCTCATCTGGGTGAAGTGCGGCAAGCGCATCGTCTAGTTCTGATTGAAGGTGGGAAGCAGTGATCGTCACTCCCGGGTCTATTTTACCTTGAGCCAGGTCAAATCCCAGTCCGAACTCGATACCGGCGACCAAGAGGTCCAGTCGCTTGACCAGCTCAGTAGAGAGCATGAATGAAGAGAAAGAGGGATCGATCGTCACCTCCACTTCTAACTCTCCCGCCTGAAAACTCTCTTCGATCGGCCACTGCGGCCTTTCGAGACCAAAGGCGTCCAGCATCCCCCATACGAACCGGTCGCTCAATCCACCCCCTGAAAATCGCACCGCGTCGATCACCAGAAATGGAACGGAAAACTCTATCGACCCGCCGATGAGGGGAACCCGAAGGAGAGGGGGGAAGTCCACTGCCGCAAGCTCGATATCGTTAACAAGATCGTCAAATGCAGCGCTGATCTCGTCTAAGTCTTGTTGTGGTACTCCGTAGGTAGCAAGGCCGTCCTCGATCTCGCCGAACGCGGCCTCCAACGCCAGGGGGACCTTTCCGAGCGTTGTAGCAACGTCGATGGTATACACACAGACTCCACCCCCTACGCCTCCGGCAACAGCAGTCGCCGGGCAAATGGCTAGAGTAAGAAGGACCATTACAACTACCGACATGGTTGACTTGTTCACCGCCACCACCTCCTCTAAGAGTTTACGCCAACTGACCTATCACAGTTACCGCCGATCCCACCCCTCCCACTCATGGCGCTTCAGCACGGCTCGTTTGATCTTTCCGCTGGTCGTCTTGGGAAGTTCACTCACAAACTCGATTGCCCGCGGGTACTTATACGGCGCGGTGACGCTCTTCACATGATCCTGCAGTTCTTTCACCAGTTCCTCAGAAGGAGTATACCCATTGGCGAGGATGACAAACGCCTTTACAATCTCCCCCCGCTCGCGATGCGGTGAGGCGACAGCGGCCACCTCTACCACTGCCGGGTGGTTGACAAGCGCGTCTTCGACCTCGAACGGGCCGATCCGGTAGCCGGAGGTGAGGATCACATCATCAGCCCTTCCTTCAAAGAACAGGTACCCGTCCGCGTCCATCCGCGCCAGGTCGCCGGTCCGGTACCAATTGCCAGAGAACACCTCCCGGTCAAGATCGGGAGAGTTCCAGTACCCATCGAAGATCGCCGGGTTGTCCGGGCGAAGGGCGATCTCGCCGATCTCTCCCTGCACAACCGGGTTTCCCTCCTCGTCGATCAGAATCACCCCAGGCCCGGGCGTCGGCTTTCCCATCGCTCCCGGTTTCACTTCAAGCCCAGGATAGTTGCACACCAGGCATATGCTTTCGGTCTGGCCGTAACCGTCGCGGATTGTCACCCCAAAAGCCCGCTTAAACGCCTCGATCGGTTCAACATTTAGCGGTTCACCAGCCGAGAGGGCGTCGTGCAAGGTGAGCTTGTACTTTCCCATGTCCGGAAGCTGAGCGAACAGTCGGTACTCCGTGGGAGTGGCGCATAGCTTGGTCACCTTGTACTTTTGAAGGAGCTTAAGGTAGCGCTCGGCGTCGAAGCGGCCGTTGTACATCAATTGGCTCGCACCGGTGGTCAGTCCTACCCCGACCGGGCTCCA
>JAUWYG010000126.1 GCA_030615945.1 Candidatus Bipolaricaulota bacterium
ACCATTAAGAGCCCGTTGTGGAGCCAGAAGCGGGAAAACAGCTTGCCGCTTGCACCCTCAGCCTGGGCGATCTCGTTCTCATGATGGGGGAAGATGAGGTCGTTTCCGCCAGCGTGGATGTCGAGCGTCTCGCCGAGGAACTCGCGAGAGAGGACCACGCATTCGGTGTGCCACCCCGGACGCCCTTCGCCCCACGGGGACTCCCATTTCGGCTCTCCTGGCTTGGCCGCCTTCCACAGCGTGAAGTCAAGTGGGTTTTCCTTCTTTTCGGAGGCCGCGATCCGCGCCCCGACCTTAAGCTCCGCAGTGCGTCGGCCAGAGAGCTTCCCGTAATCCTTGAACGCCGAGACGCGGTAGTACACGTCGCCATCGCGCTCATAGGCATAGCCCTTGCCGATCAGGGTCTGGATCAGTTCGATCATCCCTTCGATGTACTCGGTGGCACGTGGGCTGTGCGTCGGTTCCTTAACATCAAGCTGTTTTAGCAAGCTAAAGTAGGCATCGGTATACCGTTTAGCGATCTCCTCTACTGTGTCACCCGTCTCTGCGGAACGCTCAATCAATTTGTCATCGACATCGGTGACGTTCTGAACGTAGATAACCTCCCAGCCTTTAAACGCTTCCATGTACTTGCGCAGGGCGTCAAAGACGATAAGTGGCCGCAGGTTCCCGATATGAAGATGATCATAGACGGTGGGGCCACAGACGTACATCCTCACGGTCTTACCCTCTTGCGGTCGAAACGCCTCTTTCTTGCGCGCGAGGGTGTTATAGAGTTTCACTGCGCCCCACCTCCTTTCCACTGATTATAGAGAGCCCACAGGCAGACTACCATGATGGGCCACAAGCGACTACACTGGTTCTCATGTCTATAGCACAAATAGTCTCCGTTCTTGGTGTGTCGGCTGCACCGGTGTCGGAGTTACGCGGTGGTCTTCCCCTGGGTCTGGTCTACGGTTTCCACCCAGCGACTTCCTTTTTCCTGGCGGTGATCGGAAACCTCCTGCCGGTCCTTCCCCTGCTCCTTGGTCTTGGCTGGGGCGAGCGACAACTGCGCCGTTTCACTCCACTGGAGCGGCCTCTTGACTGCGTATTCACCCGAACGCGCCGTAAGGGGCGGCTCATCGAGCGCTACGGCTCAATCGGTCTGATTTTGCTCGTGGCGATTCCTCTGCCGGCCACCGGGGCGTGGACCGGCGCGATCGCCGCGTTTCTGTTTGGAATCCCCCCCAAGCGGGCGTTCCCGTTGATCGTAGCTGGGGTTCTCATCGCTGGGGTTATTGTCCTGCTCGCCAGCCTGGGCATGTTTCACCTGTTCAGTGTGTCAGGATAGAGGAAGGTCCCTTAACGTCGGTCGGCACTCACAACGTAGCGGGCAAGCAGCGGCAACAGGACAACCGCGAGGGCAAACATGGAGACGGTAATCCCCCAAAAGCGGGTTTCCGTCATATCGATAACTCCGGTGGCATAGCGCAGTGCTTCTGCCATGTAGGTTAACGGAAGGGCCTTGCTCAACGTCCGTAGGTAGGATGGCATGATTTCGATGGGAAAATAAATTCCTGCAAGGAACATCATCACTATGGAGAGAATATGGGCAATGTTACTTGCGCTGGATGGCTTTCGCACAAGAAGAGCGATCAGCGTGCCGAATCCCATCATCCCTAAGGTTGAGGTGGCCACAAAGACCGTATAGTAGAACCAACTAACATCAAATGTCAGGTGCAGTACCGTCATTGCGATGAACAGAGTAATGAGAGTGGAGATGTAGACCACTGCTAGGCGAACACAGATAATAGCGGCCAACAGAGCAATAGGCTGCATAGGAGTCACGATCATTCGGTCGAGGAGTTTGCGTTCCTTCATCGCGGTGATGTGTCCGGAGACGGCGAATAACCCTGCTGATAGGATGGAAAAGGCGAGGATTCCCGGCACTACTAGGTTGAACCAATCAGTGGCAGCCTCCCTTCCTACATGGATCTTCTCCACGCTAAGAACCGGGCTCAATCCTTGACGGGCCAGGCTAAAGTCAGCGGTGATCCCTCTGGCCACCTCCTCAAATGCGTAATTCTCTTGCACGCGACTGGAATCATAAAGGAAGAGGAGCTTGGTCCCGTCCCAGATCAGGCCAAAGTCGATCGCTCTCTTCTCCAGGGCAGCCTGCAACGAGGATTGATCGTCATAGAGGGTCACACTCATCGATCCCGCGTCAGATATCGTCCTCTCCAATATCTTGCTCTCGACCCCTGCTGGTACGAACAGACCAAGGCGGGCATCCTCAACGTCACCCATCCCTCTCATGAGGAATCCGAAGATGAGGATAAAGATGACGGGGAAGAGAAAGGTGAATGTAAGCGAGGCCTTGTCACGAAGAAAGACGGTGTACTCAGTATGGAGTAGCGCTTGGAAAGCTCTCATCATTTCACATCCCAACTAAGGCGTCTTGAGGCGACAAAGATGCAAAAAGCAATCCAACCCACTGGAACGGCAAGCGTCAGGGGGATAGAGAAAGTCTCGCCTTGTACTCCCAGGCTCATCCTCAGTCCTTCAGCCAGGTACGTTACGGGGTTGGCATAGACGATCACCTTGAGAAAAGTGGGCAAGCCGCCTATTGGGAAGAAGAGCCCTCCGAGAAACATCATAGGCATGTTCAAGATATTGGCGATCGCCATCCCTGCATTGGCCGTCTTGGCCACTGAGGCGATGAAGAAGCCAAAGGTGAGAAAGGTAATTGCTCCGAGGAGTAGAAAGAGAATCGGCATCGGTTGGGCAAATTTGATCGTGGCCCTGAAAGCGAACCGTGCAAGCATGAAGATAAGTGCAAATTGAATTAGACAAAGCGTGAGATGCCCGAGGGAGAAACCGGCAAGATAGCGAGGAACGGTGAGAGGTGTTACCCAATAGCGGCGCAGGACACGTCGATCGCGCGCGAATAGAATTGACCCCGGCACTCCGAACAATCCGTTAGTGAAGAACCCCATCAAGATGACCCCGGGCAGGAGAAAATCAATATAAGAGACCTCTGCTCCGCCCATTCCTACCCACTGTGTTTCACTAGGAATAGCTTCTTCCTCTTGAAAACGGCCGACGTGCGCGAGGAATTGGCGGTCGATCCCACTAAGAATCTGCTCGATGATCGAGGTTGCCATCTCGGAGGCAGCGCTCCCCTCGTTGATGTAGATGGTGAGAGCGCCATTTCCGCTCGGCGATGAATCACTCCCCATCATGCACTGCAGGAGCTCTTGGTTGAACCCCTCGGGAATGACAATCACCGCAGCCCGATGTCCGAGTCGAAGTGCCTCTTTCTCACGGGCAAGGAACTCCCCCAGATCTTCCCCCTTCGATGGGTGGGTAAGAGTAAACAGTGGTTCCTTCCCTTCTTCGGATGCCGTTCCCGTCTCTTCGAAGACACCTTCCACAATAGCGGCAAAGTCAACTGGTCCTGCGGTATTGGACTCCAGATTCACCACGCTTATGGCAAAGCTGATCTCTCCCTCCTGCCCCATGTTGCCGAAGATCAATGTTAAGATGGCCAGGAGGAATACCGGAAATATGAGAAACCAGAAGAGCGTTACCCTCTCTCTGAACGCTGTGAACAAATGGCCTGCAGCGATACGGAGGATACCCTTCACTCCCTCAACCTCCTCCCGGTGAGCAACAGAAAAACATCCTCCAGGTTCGGTTGGCGGACAGTCATGTTGGTGAGAGGGATTTTTCTCTCTCTCGACCATGCGAGCATTTGCTCCATAGTGTGAACAAGGTTCTCTGTCTCCACGGTCACGATCTCTCCGTCTTCACGGGCTGTTTTGCCGTAGCTTTCAAGTTGTGTTAGATCATCTGTCTCAAGAGAGCTGGTATTGAACTCGATGATCGTTTCCTGGCCGAGGCGGGAGGTTAGCTCACGTGGAGACCCTTTGGCG
>JAUWYG010000175.1 GCA_030615945.1 Candidatus Bipolaricaulota bacterium
CCCGACTGGAATCATAAAGGAAGAGAAGCTTGGTCCCGTCCCAAATCAGGCCAAAGTCGATCGCTCTCTTCTCCAGGGCAGCCTGCAACGAGGATTGATCGTCATAGAGGGTCACACTCATCGATCCCGCGGAAGATACCGTCCTTTCCAATATCTTGCTCTCGACCTCTGCTGGTACGAACAGGCCAAGGCGGGCATCCTCAACGTCACCCATCCCTCTCATGAGGAATCCGAAGATGAGAATGAAGATGACGGGGAAGAGAAAGGTGAATGTAAGCGAGGCCTTGTCACGAAGAAAGACGGTGTACTCAGTATGGAGTAGCGCTTGGAAAGCTCTCATCATTTCACATCCCAACTAAGGCGTCTTGAAGCGATGAGGATGCAGATTGCAATCCAACCCACTGGAACGGCAAGCGTCAGGGGAATAGAGAAAGTCTCGCCTTGTACTCCCAAGCTCATCCTCAGCCCTTCAGCGAGGTACGTTACGGGGTTGGCATAGACGATCACCTTGAGAAAAGTGGGCAAGCCGCCTATTGGGAAGAAGAGCCCTCCGAGAAACATCATAGGCATGTTCAAGATATTGGCGATTGCCATCCCTGCATTGGCCGTCTTGGCCACTGAGGCGATGAAGAAGCCAAAGGTGAGGAAGGTAACTGCGCCGAGGAGCAGAAAGAGAATCGGCATCGGTTGTGCAAATTTGATCGTGGCCCCGAAGGCGAACCGCCCAAGCACCAAGATGAGGACAAATTGAATCAGGCAAAGCGTGAGATGCCCGAGGGAGAAACCGGCAAGATAGCGAGGAACGGTGAGAGGTGTTACCCAATAGCGGCGCAGGACACGTCGATCGCGAGCAAACAAAATCGATCCGGGTACACCGAACAACCCATTTACAAAGAAACCCATCAGGATTACTCCAGGGAGGAGGAAGTCCACGTAAGACAATTCCTCCCCACCGCTTCCCACCCACAGTGTCTCACTAGGAATAGCTTCTTCCTCTTGAAAATGACCGATGTGGGTAAGGATCTCGCGATCGACCCCGGCGAGTATCTGCTCGATGATCGAGGTTGCCATCTCGGAGGCAGCGCTCCCCTCGTTGATGTAGATGGTGAGAGCGCCATTTCCGCTTGGCGATGAACCGCTTCTCATCATCTGCTCCAGAAGTTCTTGATTGAACCCCTCGGGAATGACAATCACCGCAGCCCGATGTCCGAGTCGAAGTGCCTCTTTCTCACGGGCAAGGAACTCCTCTAAATCTTCGCCGTCTGAGGGATGGGTAAGAGTAAATAGGGGTTCCTTCCCTTCTTCGGATGCCGTTCCCGTCTCTTCGAAGACACCTTCCACAATAGCGGCAAAGTCGGCCGGACCTGCGGTATCGGACTCCAGATTCACCACGCTTATGGCAAAGCTGATCTCTCCTTCCTGCCCCATGTTGCCGAAGATCAATGTTAAGATGGTTAGGAGGAATAACGGAAATATGAGAAACCAGAAGAGCGTTACCCTCTCTCTGAACGCTGTGAACAGATGGCCTGCAGCGATACGGAGGATACCCCTCACTCCCTCAACCTCCTCCCGGTGAGCAACAGAAAAACATCCTCCAGGTTCGGTTGGCGGACAGTCATGTTGGTGAGAGGGATTTCTCTCTCTCTCGACCATGCGAGCATTTGCTCCATAGTGTGAACAAGGTTCTCCGTCTCTACGGTTACGATCTCTCCGTCTTCACGGGCTGTTTTGCCGTAGCTTTCAAGTTGTGTTAGATCATCTGTCTCAAGAGAGCTGGTATTGAACTCGATGATCGTTTCCTGGCCGAGGCGGGAGGTTAGCTCACGTGGAGACCCTTTGGCG
>JAUWYG010000134.1 GCA_030615945.1 Candidatus Bipolaricaulota bacterium
GGCGCAGCCGGTCGTCCGGTACAGTGCCTGTGCCATAGCTATTGATATTGACGGTGAGTGGGGCAGCACGGCCGATTGCGTAAGCAATCTGGATCTCCACCTTGCGTGCCAAACCAGCGGCAACGACGTTCTTCGCCACATAGCGGGCTATGTACGAGCCAGAGCGGTCGACCTTGGTCGGATCCTTCCCGGAGAACGCCCCTCCGCCGTGGGAACCATATCCTCCATAGGTGTCGACGATGATTTTACGACCAGTCATTCCGGTGTCCGAGGCCGGTCCCCCAATTACGAACCTCCCTGAGGAATTGACGAGGACCAAGGTCTCTTTGTCAATCCAGTTATCTAAAACCGGAAGGATCACGCACTTTGTAACATCCCCCCGCAGCTTTTCCTGGTCGACCTCTGGGTCGTGTTGAGCAGCGATAAGCGCTGTAGTGGCACGAAGGGGGCGAGAGTCCTCGTATTCGATCGTTACTTGCGACTTGCCGTCCGGCCGCAGGTAAGGCAGTGTCCCGTCCTGGCGCACTACTGCCAGGCGTTTACTCAAGCGGTGGGCGAGGATGATGGGAAGCGGCATCAGTTCCTCGGTGGAAGAGCAGGCGTATCCGTACATGATCCCTTGATCCCCAGCACCGATAACATCGTATGGATCCTTTGCGACCCCATTTCGCGCCTCCTTTGCCTTTCTTACGGCGGCGGCGATGTCGGAAGACTGCTCCTTGATCGCCGAGAGGACGGTGCAGTCTCGATGATTGAATCCATAGGCCGCTTTGTTATAGCCGACCTTCGCGACCACGTTGCGGGCGATGTGATCGATGTCAACGTAGACCTTTGTGGAGATCTCTCCCCCTACAAGGACGAGGCCGGTGGTGAGGAAGGTCTCGCAGGCTACGTGTGCCTTCCGATCCTTTGCTAAGACAGCATCCAAGACGGCATCAGAGATTCGATCGGCCATCTTGTCCGGGTGACCTTCGGTCACCGACTCCGATGTAAGAAAGTGCCTGCACATCTTACCCCCCTTGTTTCCAGATCCTAGCAGCAGACGATTCCTCGTGCAAGGGAGCTTCCTTGTTAAGGGGCGGCTGCTAAAGCACTCGATCTCTTGTCGCGGTAGGGGTGCCGGGTAACCGGCATCCCTACCGCGACACTTGCCACATTTCTTAGAGGTTCTACAGTAGGATAAAGCGGCTACCCACCCGACGAGCAGAAGAAAGCAACCGAAACCGTGATCCAACAAGCCGAACTCCTCGGCGAAGACTGGGCCCAAGGAGAAGGAGAATGAGCTGGCGAACTGCAGCAATGGCGCTAACTGTACTTGGCGGGCTGCTGTCGATTACTGAACTCGCCCGTCTGAAGTGGATTGGGCCGTGGGTGCGGGTTCTGTTCCCCTTGGGAGTCTACTACTCGGCTCCCTACATCATGATGTACTACAAGTTCTATCCCATTTTAGGTATTTGGCAGATCGGGTACACATTGTGGAAGCTTGTTGTGGAGACACTGCTATTCGCGCTGGCAATAGCCTTGGTTCTCGGAGCCGTCTACTATGTGCTCTCCACGGTCTGGCTGTTCCAGCGATTCAGACTGGTGAGAGTACTAGTCAGGTTCTGGGTTGCAGAAGCTTGGCTACAATACGTAGTTCCACAGGTTGTCCAAGAATCCCGTGTGTATACAGGGCTCCTCTTCACAACGGGGACTGCGATGATTTGTGTCGGCGCTGCTATCATGTTGGCTGTAGCCATAGGCTGGGGTCTAGAAAGAGCATTTGGAAACCAGCGTGTTGGACTCGTTGGTGCGGTCTTCTGCCTTTGGTGTGCTACAGCCATCCAGCTTTTCGCACCGATGCCCACGCCATGAACAGGCTTCCGACCAAGCCTGCTTCGCTCACACTAGGCGGTTAGGCGGGGCGACTGGATGACAGATTCCTTCGGAATTCCGGGAACGCATACCATAAATTCCTCAAGGAGCAGCCTGAAATAGGGTTTGTGTCCTTCGAATTGCAGGAATGAAGTTGACACCCCTGATCCAACGGCTGTACTATGAAGGTCGAAGGAGGTTACTATGCCTCGCAAACCTCCGAAATATGTCGATACGGTACGTCGCCTCATCTACTGGCAGTATGCCCAGCTCATCGCCAATGCCGCCGGCTTCGGGGGCAACTATGGCTTCGTGATCTCTTGCTACAAGAAGCTCGACGACACCGTCCTCGACGCCTACGGCTGGCACCATGGCCTGACCGATGACGAGATCCTCGAACGCCTCGTCGCCTTCAACCTCGAGCGGGCGGCTGGCAGGGAGGGCGGAACTGCATGACCCCCAGCTCGGACCCGGGAAGTAAGCTTGTGCACTACTTCGTCGATGAATCCGGAGATCCCACGCTGTTCGATTCCAAGGGTCGCACGCTGGTCGGGACGAGTGGTTGTTCGCGATTCTTCATCTTGGGCCTCCTCGAAGTGGAGGATCCGAGTGGCTTAGCGGAACGTCTCACCGCCCTCCGATCCAGACTGCTCTCTGATCCGTACTTCCAGGGAGTGCCCTCAATACGGTTCGACGCGAAGAAGACGGCTCTCGCGTTTCATGCCAAGGATGATCTGCCGGAGATACGCCGAGAGGTGTTCACCCTTCTGGTGGACGAAGATGTGAAATTCCTTGCGGTCGTGAGGAGCAAAAAAGCCACGCTGAGCTATGTTAGGAGCAGGAATCTCGCCGACCCCGCGTACCGCTATCACCCAAACGAGCTATATGACTACCTTGTTCGTTGCCTCTTCCGCGACCGCCTTCACCAGTGCGACCAGTACCGGATCATCTTCGCACGCAGGGGAAGAAGGGACCGCACACAAGCTCTTAAAGCCGCACTTGACCAAGCGTGTAGGCGGTTCGCTGAGAAGTGGGAACGTGAGTCCACGGCGGCAATAGACGTGGAGTCTGCTGCAATCTCCGACCACGGTGGTCTGCAGGCTGTCGACTACTTCCTCTGGGCTCTACAGCGGCTTTACGAGAAAGGTGAGGACCGCTTCATCCGGACGCTGTGGCATCGCTGTCGCCTCGTTCGGGACATCGATGACACACGTGAGGCCAAGTACGGTGTGTACTACGACAAGAAAACGCCGCTTGACGCGGCGCTTCTCGACGGTCATCCAGGGATATAGGAGTCTTCAGCCTCAGCCGAAGGCTCACACGGCATGGAGCCGAGTTTCGTCCCTGGGTGTATCAACATACACTTCGGATTCGAGTCTGTCAAGTTGTCGAGCTCCGGGGACGCAACCCATAATTCCTCAACGAGCAGCCTTGAATGAGCCTTGCGTTCCTCGAATTCATAGGAATAGAGTTGGCACCCGCCGCTCTTCGGCATACTATGTTGCGGAGTTGCACAATAATCATTGATGGGCATGAAAGGAGGAGACTCATGGGAGAAACATCCCGTCACAAACGGGCTAAAGCCAAGGCTGCGGGCAAATC
>JAUWYG010000097.1 GCA_030615945.1 Candidatus Bipolaricaulota bacterium
ATCAAGGAGGATCTCGCGAAGCTAGGCGTTGAATTCGACGAATGGTTCAGCGAAGCGACGCTGCACCAGAAGGGCGAAGTCACTGCGGCGCTCGAGCAGCTTGAAGCCAAGAACGGCACCTACGAGAGGGACGGCGCCGTCTGGCTAAAGGCGGAGGAGAACGGCGGGGTTAAGGACTCCGTCCTCATCCGTAGTGACGGTCGCCCAACGTATCTTATGGTCGACATTGCTTATCACATCAACAAATATCGCCGTGGCTTTGGGCGAGTGATCGACGTACAAGGGACCGATCACCAGGTAGAGCAGTCGTGTGTAAAGGCGGCAATGCGAATCCTCGACTATCCCGAAGACTTCCTAGACTATGCGGTGCACCAATTTGTGAGCATCAAGGAAGGAGAGGAGATTGCGCGGATGTCGACGCGTGCCGGTCGGTTTATCCTGTTGCACGAGCTTGTGAACGAGCTTGGACGCGACGTCGTCCGCTACTTCATGGTCGCTCGTAAGCCGGAGAGTCATCTGGAATTCAACATGGATCTGGCCCGCGCTGAATCACTCGATAATCCGGTTTACTATATTCAGTATGCTCACACTCGCATCGCCTCTATCTTCCGCAAGGCCCAAGCCCCGGCTGTCGATCCGACAGGAGCCGACCTATCTACGCTTCGGGCAAGGGCCGAGCTCGACCTGATCAAGCGCCTCGACCGTTTCCCCGAAGTCTTGGAAGAAGCAGCACTCGGGTTTGCTCCGCACCTGCTCACCGACTATGCGTTGGGGCTTGCTCGCGCCTTCCACGCCTACTACACTGAGCACCGTGTCATCGGGGAGAACAAGAGCCTTATGGCGGCCCGCCTCAGTCTCCTATCCGCTGTACAGACCGTCTTTCACCGCAGTTTGTCGATTCTGGGTATGTCAGCTCCAGAGGCGATGTGATGGCTTGGATCGACCGGTTAAAAAATGGGCTAAAGCGGACCCGATCCGGGCTCACCGAGTCGATCGGTCAAGTCCTCGGCCACGGAGGGAAGATCGGTGCAGCCGAGCTAGAAGAGATCGAGGAGATCCTCATCGCCGGTGATGTCGGCGCGGGAGTGGCAATGGAGTTGGTGGAAGAACTTGCCGAACTGGTCCGCCGCAGCTGTCCCAGCGGCGAGGAGCTTATTTCTACCCTGAAAAAGGGCATCAAGGAGAGGCTTTCAGGCTGCGAGAGGTCACTTACACTTAGAAACGATGGCAAGACGACTGTCATCCTTGTCACCGGGGTAAACGGATCGGGAAAGACAACGACGATCGCAAAGCTCGCCGCCCACCTGCACGATCGCGATCCATCTCTCCCGATCACCATGGCCGCGGCTGACACCTTTCGCGCCGCAGCGATCGAACAGCTCGGTGTATGGGCGGAAAGGGTCGGAGCAGATTTAGTCAAACACCGCATCGGCGCCGACCCGTCTGCGGTGGTCTTCGATGCCCTCGAGCACACCCGCCGCTTAGGAGGTCTCCTCTTCATCGACACCGCCGGACGACTACAGACCAAGCACAACCTAATGGAGGAACTGCGCAAGGTCGAACGGACCGTCGAGAAGAGGCTCGGCCGCAAATCGGATGAACGTCTCCTTGTCCTCGACGCGACCACCGGCCAGAATGGAATCTCCCAGGCCAGTCACTTTCACGAGGCAATCAACCTCACCGGCATTATCCTTACCAAAGTTGATGGGACGGCAAAAGGAGGCGTAGTGCTCCCTATCTGGGAGGAGTTGAAGCTCCCACTGATGTACATCGGTGTGGGTGAGAGCAAGGAAGATTTACATGAGTTCTCGGCTGACCAGTTCGTCGAGGCGCTCTTTTCAACATGAGAAATCTGGTGAGGGATTAAATGATCGGGAGATTGAGTGATCGGGAGATTGAGATGTTAAATCACTCAATCACTAAGTTGCTCAATTACTAAATTGTTTTGCAATCTACGGAGGTGTAACACGTGAAGTACGTCTATTTCTTCAACAAAGGGCAAAGCGAAGGGGACGCTTCGATGAAGGAGCTCCTCGGTGGCAAAGGAGCCAACCTAGCCGAGATGGCCAGCCTCGGAATCCCGGTGCCACCGGGTTTTACCCTCTCTACGGAGGTCTGTCGCTACTATGAGGAGCACGACGGAGCCTACCCAGACGGATTAAGCTCTGAGGTAGAGCAGAACCTGCACAGGCTCGAACAGGCGACCGGGATGCGGTTCGGCGATCCCGAAGCGCCGCTCCTCGTATCGGTCCGCTCCGGCGCCGCCGTCTCCATGCCTGGAATGATGGATACGGTCTTAAACCTCGGCCTGACCGACGAGACAGTAAAAGGAATCGTCAAGCGGACAGGAAATGAGCGCTTCGCCTACGACTCCTACCGCCGGCTGATGCAGATGTACGGGGACGTGGTCCTGGGATTGAAGCCGCAGAGCGAGACCGATCTTGATCCGTTCGAGGAGATTTTGGGCGCCCTCAAGGAGAAAAAGAAGGTCAAACTCGACACCGAACTTACCGCCTCAGACTTAAAGGAGCTCGTCTCCTCGTTCAAGACTGTGATCAAGGAACGGCTGGGAGTCGAGTTCCCGCAGGATCCAAAGGAGCAGCTATGGGGAGCGATCACCGCTGTTTTAGAGTCGTGGAATAACCCGCGGGCGATCAAGTATCGGGAACTGAACCAGATCCACGGCTTAATTGGCACGGCAGTTAATGTACAGGCCATGGTCTTTGGGAACATGGGCGAGACGTGCGGGACTGGGGTTGCATTCACCCGCAACCCGGCGACCGGAGAGAACGTCTTCTATGGCGAGTACCTAATGAATGCACAAGGCGAGGATGTCGTTGCCGGGATCCGCACTCCCCAACCGATCGAGACCCTGAAAGGCGTGATGCCCAAGGCGTATGACGAGCTCCTTCAGATCCGTGAAACGCTGGAAGGTCACTACCGCGACATGCAGGACGTTGAGTTCACTATCCAGAATGGGAACCTGTATATGTTGCAGACTCGCACCGGCAAGCGCACCGCTGCGGCTGCAGTCCGCATGGCAGTAGAGATGGTAAACGATGGGGCAATCAGCAAAAAAGAAGCAATCTTGCGCGTTACTCCAGAACAGATCGAGCAACTCCTTCACCCCACCTTCGACCCGAAAGAAGAAGAGAAGGCGCAGTTACTCACACGGGGGTTACCGGCAAGCCCAGGGGCAGCGACCGGGGCGGTCGTCTTCTCCGCGGAGGCGGCAGAGGCAGCCGCAAGTGAGGGAAAGAAGGTCATCCTTGTGCGAATTGAGACCTCGCCTGAGGACATCGGGGGGATGAACGCGGCTCAAGGGATTCTCACCGCACGAGGGGGGATGACGAGTCACGCCGCCGTTGTCGCCCGGGGGATGGGAAAGTGCTGTGTCGCAGGTGCTGGGGAGCTTTCGATCGACTACACCAAGGGGGGGTTCCTTGTGAACGGCCAGACCGTGAAGGAGGGCGAGCCAATTAGCATGAACGGGTCGATCGGCGCAGTTTACCTGGGAGTGGTTCCCACGGTCGAACCTGAGCTATCGGGTAACTTCGGAACCCTCCTTTCCTGGGCCGATGAGATCCGGCGGTTGGGTGTGCGCACCAATGCCGATACGCCGCACGACGCCGCGACCGCAGTCCGCTTTGGCGCTGAGGGAATCGGCCTCTGCCGAACAGAGCACATGTTCTTCGAGGGGGAACGAATCATCGCCGTGCGTGAGATGATCCTCGCAGAGGATGAGGCCGGACGACGCACGGCCCTTTCCAAGCTTCTTCCCATGCAGCGGGATGACTTTGAAGGGATCTTTAAGGCGATGGAAGGAAGACCGGTGACAATCCGTTTCCTCGACCCTCCGTTGCACGAGTTCCTCCCTCACGACGAGGAGGGGCAGCGCGAGGTCGCGCAGGTAATGGGGGTCTCGGTGGAGCGGATACAAGAGAAGGTCGACTCTTTACACGAGTTTAACCCGATGCTCGGCCACCGCGGCTGCCGGCTCGGGATCACTTATCCTGAGATCTCCGAGATGCAAGTGAGGGCAATCATGGAAGCAGCCTGCAACGTTTTTTCTGCTGGTGTAAAAGTGCACCCGGAGATCATGATTCCACTTATTGGAAACGTAAAGGAACTCGCGTTACAGCGTGAACTGAGCGAGAAAGTTATAAAGGAGGTCCTCGCTGAGAAGGGACTCACAAAAAAGGAGATCCCCTACCTGATCGGGACGATGATCGAAGTCCCGCGGGCCGCAGTCACCGCCGATGAGATCGCTAAAGAGGCCGAGTTCTTCAGCTTCGGAACGAACGACCTCACCCAGATGGGCTGCGGCTTCTCGCGTGACGACGCCGGCAAGTTCTTGAAGGAGTACGTCCAAAAGGGGATCTACGCCCATGATCCGTTCCAGGTGCTCGATCAAGACGGGATCGGAAAGCTCGTAGAGATGGCGTGCGAGTTGGGGCGAAAGACCCGGCCCGAGATCAAGCTCGGAATCTGCGGCGAGCACGGCGGTGAACCATCCTCGATCCACTTTTGCCACAGGGTCGGGTTGAACTACGTAAGCTGCAGTCCTTACCGCGTCCCGATCGCCCGCCTCGCCGCTGCACAGGCGGCGCTCGCCGACTAAACGAAGGAGCAAGCTGACTTTAATCGATCGAGTTCGGGATAACTCTCCCGGCCTCCTTTCTTACCCTGTGATCGTCTGCACAAGAAGGGTAAGATCGAGCGAGAGCCCGCAGGCGATCGTCGGGGTCCCTAGCTAGCCGAACAAAACCGGCAGAAGGGTACGGGTGTCGATCGCCTTTACCACGTGATAAGGCCGTTCTTCCCCTCCAACAGCTGTACCTCTTGCCCTATCCGATCTTGCAAACTGCTCGTAAAGACTACCGAGTAGGGTGGTTTTGGAAGCAGGCGAGTATAATCGGCAGGATCAGTGAAAGAGGGGGACATATGGTAGCGTATCTGGTG
>JAUWYG010000137.1 GCA_030615945.1 Candidatus Bipolaricaulota bacterium
CACCCCGGCAACTCTTGGTGAGCGAGATGATAGCGCAGACACTCGCAGCAGTTTCCCTTCCGCTCGCACCCAGGGTAGGTGCAGGCACAATCGCTTGAGTTCCTCTCGTATCCCAAACAGTGTATCGTCATCACTGACCTCCCTTTCCGGCAGACTCTACCCAGGGTGAAACGTGGTTTCAATCCATCGGATGAGCTCCTATAATAGGCGCCATGATCCAAGCACACAAGATCGAAGAACAGGTCTGTTCCCTCACTCTCCCTGGGCTTCCTCCAGGGGAAGCTGTCATCCCCAACTACGACGGTTACTCGATCTGCGCGGTCCCCGGCCTTATTCGTTCTTTCCTTGGCGAGAGGGTGGAGGGTTCGGCAGAGCTGATCGACGCTGTCCATTCGATATTTCCTTCTACGGCCAAGAAAGTTATCCTGCTTATCCTCGATGGGCTGGGTTTTTACCACCTCCTTGATCTTTTGGAACGCTTCCCCGAGCTTTACCTTCACCGATTGATCGAGAGAGGAGTGTTCATCCCGATTACTTCGGTTTTCCCCGCTACCACCGCGACCGCGCTCACGACTTACAGCACCGGCCTCACCCCCCAGGAACACGGGATGGTCGGTTACAGGCTGTACTTAAAAGAGACCTCAGACATCACCAACATGCTACACCTGTCGCTTCTTGGAAACTCTAAGGTCAACTCGGCAGTTGAGGCCGGGATCGACCTTCAGTCCTTCATCCCTGGCCCCACCCTGTACGAGCGGTTGAAACAATTGGGCGTAGAACCACACGTAATGCTAAGCAGGCACATCGCTTCAAGCGGCTTGTCGAGTCTTCTCTATGACGGGAGCGCACGGCTTCATCCCGTGGTGAGCTTCTCAGACATGCTCGTTGTCACCCGGCGCGTGCTCCAAAAGGCGCGGAAAAAGGCCTTCTTAAGCCTCTACTGGGGCGGGACTGACGCCATCGCTCACACCTACGGACCGTGGACACAGGAATTCACCGCCGAACTGCGGACGATCGATTCCGCTATTGAGCGCGAACTTAAAGGACAGGTCAAGGAGACCCTGCTTGTGATCTCATCGGACCATGGATTCGTGCCGATGAGAGGATCAAACTACAAAGTGATCGCGGAGGATTCAGATCTCATGGGGGATCTCCTCCTTCCGCCAGTGGGAGAGCCACGCGCCTCCTACCTGTTCGTTCGGAAAGGGCGCAAGCAGGCGGTGGCCGAGCTCGTCACTGAGCACTTTGGGCAGGATCTGGTCTGCCTCGATGCGCGCGTGGCCCTTCAAGCGGGGCTGTTCGGCCGGGGGGAAGTGAAGCCTGAGGTGTACGACCGGATAGGGGATCTTATCGTCGTCTCCACTGGAGAGGTGGCGCTTTACCATCCCTACAAGGACGCAGTGCGGCTAAAAGGGATGCATGGTGGGCTGACCTCGCAGGAGATGCTCGTTCCTCTGCTCGTAAGTCCGCTTTAAGGAAAGGAGGTGCGATGATCGTAACCGGGAAGAGCCATGCCGTTAAACCACTCGACCTGGATAATGGGAAAACGACTCTTCACGCTACCAAGCGAGTGCTGATCGGGCCAAAGCAGGGAGCGGGGAACTTCGTCATGCGCCTGTTTACCCTGGAAGAAGGCGGATGCAGCCCCTATCACTCTCATCCCTGGGAACACGAGGTATTCATTCTCGCCGGGGAAGGAACGGTCAAGTCATCTGGCAACAGTATCGCAGTGAGCCCGGGAGACTTCGTCTTTGTTCCGCCGATGGATGAGCATCAGTTTCTCAATGCGGGATCAGAGCCGTTTGAGTTCCTGTGCCTTGTGCCCGTAAGCGGCGAGGGCTAAGGATGGCTGAGCGGGTCCTTGTCTGCATGAGCGGTGGGGTGGATAGCACGGTCACCGCGCTCCTGCTCAAGGAGGAGGGCCACGACGTCGAGGGAATCACCTTCTGGTTCTGGTCGTTCCCCGGTGCACCTGACTACGCAGGGGAAACGAAGTGCTGTTCACTCGACGCCGCAAGCCTAGCCGCTCGTGAACTGGGGATTCCTCATCGCACGATCGAGGCAAGCGACCAGTTCTACGAACGCGTGCTCCGTGATTTCATCGAGCGCTACCGTCGTGGGGAGACCCCGAATCCCTGCGGCCGCTGCAATCGCACTCTCCGCTTTGGCCTGGCTTTTGAGGTGGCACAGGCAGAAGGCTTCGATCGAGTAGCAACCGGGCACCACGTGCGGATCGTACGCGACGAGAGGGGGCTCCCTCACCTTTATCGCGGAAGAGATCCGCAGAAGGACCAGTCCTACTTCCTGTACGGGTTAAGGGAGGAAGACCTGAGGCGTCTGATCTTTCCAGTCGGTGAGTTGACCAAAGAGGAGGTCTTTGCTATCGCACGTTCTCATGGCTTGCACGCGGCATCATTGCCCGAGAGCCAGGATCTCTGCTTCGCGCAAGCTGGGCAGACTGATTTTTTGTTTGACCCGGAGGACTTCAAACCAGGGCCAATCGTTGATCTAGAAGGGCATCAGCTTGGGGAACACGAGGGGCTTCCCCACTACACGATCGGCCAGCGGCGGGGGCTTAAGATCACGGCCGCACAGCCGCTCTATGTGGTAGCGATCGATCGGGAGAGAAACGCCCTTGTTGTCGGCGAGGAGGAGGATCTCTATTCGAAGGGCCTTGACGCTGTGGAAGCGAACTATATCTCTTCTAAACCGCCGCCTGACGGGGCACAGATTTCCGCTAAGATTCGCTACCGCTCCCCCGCCGTTGCATGTATCTTTCATCCGTTACCTGAGGGACGGTTCTCCATTAGCTTTAAGGAGCCGCAGCGGGCGGTCACACCGGGCCAGATCGCTGCCTTATACGATGGCGATTGCCTCCTCGGGGGGGGAGTAATCGTAGAAAGCTCTCAGCCGTCAGCTTTGAGGAGGATTGCTTAAGCTGATAGCTGAAGGCTGAAAGCTAACAGCTGATGTTGGTATAATATCCTTCCGGAGGGGTGGGCGAGCGGACGAAACCACCGGTCTTGAAAACCGGCGAGCCGTAGGGCTCCGCGGGTTCGAATCCCGCCCCCTCCGCCACAGAGACGAGTCATTAAGTTGATCCAGGATGCCTTAAAAGGTAGAATGAGAA
>JAUWYG010000132.1 GCA_030615945.1 Candidatus Bipolaricaulota bacterium
GGGAACGAAACCTTCCCTGCCTTTCCAGTTTTCATCACCCTTGTCAACGGTGATGTAAGTCTTAAGATCGTCACGTGCCTCCCACTCCTTGAGTTCCTCCTTGTAGAGGAGCTCACCCGGACTGCGTGCACCGTAGATCACCGTGATCTCGCCGTAGTCATCGCGGTTGCCGTCGTCGATCATGTATTTGGTGAGCGCTCGTAGTGTGGTGAAGGCAAACCCCCCTCCGACGATCACCACGTTCTTACCTTTCATGCGATCGATCGGATAGGACTTGCCCAGGGGGCCTCGAACCCCAATCACTCTTCCTTCCGTCAGGTTATGTAGCTCGCCAGTGACCACACCGGTCTTTTTGACGGTGAACAGTAAGAATCCCTTTTCAGTAGGCGAGGAAGCGATTCCGATAGGACATTCGCCCTTACCGAACATGGAGAGCTCGGCAAACTGGCCGGGGATGTGCTTGAAGGCCTTCTCGTGCTCCGGATCGAGGAAAGTGACCTTAAACGTCTTTAGGTCGCGCGCCTCGTTCTCGATCGTAATCTGATCAATCCGCACCGGATAGGGCATGTAGGGATTTGTTGCCTGATCCATGTTCACCACGCTTTCTTTACGTCACCTTGGCCAATGAACCGAGCCTTTCCAGTACCGCTCTCAAATCCAAGCCAGCGGGGCAGTTGGTGATACAACGGCCGCACCCAACGCAGAACGCCTCGCCGAAGTTCTCGGGACAATAGAGAAACTTGTGCAGGACCCGCTGGCGATATCTTGCCGCTTGTGTGGTCCGTGGATTGTGGCCGGAGCCGTGCAAGGTGAACAGAGAAAACGCACAACTGTCCCAGCTTCGTACCCGCCTGCCGACACCTTTTTTCGTCTCGTCGGTGATGTCGAAGCAGTGACATGTGGGACAGACATACGCGCAGGTACCGCAGCCCAGGCATTTTTGCCCCAGGTCTTCCCAGATCTCGGCGTCAAAGCTTTCCTTTAGAGCGGCAAGATCCTCGGGAATCGGGACTGGCTGAAGCTGTTTCTCCGCTTCGGCCGCTGCCTGCTGCACTGCCTGTTTGTCCTCTTCAGTCGCTTTCTCGGTGAGCGTCGAGGCTTCCTTCAATAACGCCTCCCCTCGCTCGGTCAGCGCGCGCAGGTACAGCTGCTTACCCAGGTCGAAGGCCAGAGCGTCGGCGCCAACTTCCCCTACCGGTGAGCCGCCGACCGAGCTGCAGAAACAGGCCTCTCCCGGCGTATTACACGCCAGCGCTACCACACACGTCTTCTCGCGTCGGCGAAGGTAGTAGGGATCGTCAATGCCCTCCCAGGTGAAGACCCGATCGAGAAGTTCTAATGCCCGGGCATCGCATGGCCTTGCGCCGAAGAGCAGGGTCTCCTGCGCTGCCAGCTTAACTTCGTTTGCCTGGTCTTCCTCAAAGGTGTACAGGGTCTCCCACTGCGGGAAGACGACCTCTTTTAGCGAGAGGTTGGTGTTCAATCCATCCAGGCAGACGAGCGAAGGATCCGCCACCTCGGAAAATTTCGTCCCCATCCTATCTTTGACCGGCGCAAAGAGCCGACGATTTTGACCGAGCAGTCTCAAGAACTCTTGTACCTTTGACTTATCGAGTGTCATCTCCAGCATCTGACAGCCTCCTTACGGCTCGGTCATGAAGGACTGATCGTCTTCCATCCGGAAGCTTGAGAGCGCCTCCGCCTCTTCCAGGGAGAGGCTCACCTGTGCTTCGAACAGCTCTTCAACATCCTTGTTGATCTTTTGGTTCAGCAAGCGCAGATCGATCCCCTGTGGACACGCTGCCACACAGGCTCCGCAGTCGACGCAGCGTCCCGCCTGATGGAACGCCCGACCAAGATGAAAGACAAACACATCCGAAAGATCCGTGGTCACCCCCAGCCACTTCGGTGCCGTCTCTTCGGCAAAACACTCTTCGCAGTAGCAGTTCGGGCACGCCTGCCGGCAGGCGTAACAACGGATGCAACGGGAGAGTTCCCCCACCCAATGCTCCCAGCGTTCCTGCGGGGATTTTGATTCAAACTCTGCGACGTTTGCATAGTGCGAGACCTCCGGGGCAGAAGAGGGTGCCTCGCCAACGGTAAGATTGGAGAGCACCGCCTCTCGATGTTGGCATTCCCGGCATGAGGCGGCAAGCACGTCCGCAATGTCGATCCGCTTCTCTCTGCCATCGGTTCCGATCACCTGCACCGAGTTGCCATCGACTTTCGCGTCAGCGAGTCCGACCACGCCCAAGGCTCGTCCGACGCTGTGACGGTCGATCATCCCTTCACAACCTACCCCGATGATAAACAGCCGATCGCGGGGGATCTGCTTCTCCTTGATCAGTCCCACGATTGAGCGGCTGTCGCAGCCTTTGGCCACCACTCCAACCTTGGGGGGAGTCCATTCTCCTTTCAGTCCCACGGGCCGCTTGAACAGTTGCGGTAGATACGTAGCGAGGTTGCTTGTACAGATCCGATTCCATACGAGCCGATCAACTTCCTTTGGGGACCGGACAAAGCAGGGGGAGGTCTTCAACGGGAGGCTGGCCGCCTCGTGGCCGACAAAAACGTCGATCGTCCCATCTTCCAGGAGTTTGGCGACCTCTTGTCGCAGCGTCTCTTCAACTTGGTTCATGCCACTTCCTCGAATTTCTTGATCATCTTGTTCGCCGGTCCGACCGAGCGAACGGAATCAATCACCTTCCCCAAAATCTCGGCAAACCGGGCCCCCTCTGCCGCGGAGACCCACGAGAAGTGGACGCGCTGCGGTTCGATTCCCACGTACTCAAGCAGGCTCTTAAGCAGAGCGAACTTCCGTCGCGCGTAGAGGTTCCCGCTGATGTAGTGGCAGTCACCTGGATGGCACCCGCTGACCAAAACGCCATCGGCTCCAGTCTGAAGTGCCTTCACGATAAACAGCGGATTGATCCGGCCTGAACACGGGACGCGGATCACGCGGACGTTTGGTGGATACTGAATGCGGCTGACACCAGCAAGGTCGGCTCCCGCGTAGCTGCACCAGTTGCATAGGAAGGCAATAATCCGGGGCTCCCACCCGTCGCCGCTCATTTTCTCGTTTGTCTCCTTTGTCACCCTACCGCCTCCAGCATTGCCAGGATCTGCTCGTTCTTAAACCCTTTTAGATCGATCGCCGCTGCTCGACAGGA
This sequence comes from Candidatus Bipolaricaulota bacterium, assembly GCA_030615945.1. Lineage (GTDB taxonomy): Bacteria > Bipolaricaulota > Bipolaricaulia > UBA7950 > UBA9294 > UBA9294. The sequence goes on from JAUWYG010000132.1 coordinate 3,171, forward strand.
CGCCGAACAGACTCCGCATCCCTTGCATAGCGTTTCATTGACAACGGCGCGTCCGGTCTCTGGGTCAAGTTCGATCGCCTTGTAGGCACAGACCTCCACACAGATTCCACAACCACTGCAACGTGTCTCAATAACGCTTGCCACCTTCCCTTCGGTCTCCAAGCTGGTCTTTGAGAGCACCGTGGCGGCGCGACCGGCAGCGGCTTTTGCCTGAGCTATCGCCTCTAAAAGGTCCTTCGGATAGTGGGCCAGACCGCAGACAAAGACGCCGTCCGTGGCGAAGTCTACCGGACGCAGCTTCACGTGCGCTTCGAGGAAGAAGCCGTCTGGGCCGAGTGGAACCTTCAGCATCTGGGAGAGGGCTTTGTTCTCGGGGTTGGGCGCAATGCC
>JAUWYG010000096.1 GCA_030615945.1 Candidatus Bipolaricaulota bacterium
AGGTCGGCACGAAGCGGGGGGATCCAGTTGGGGTCGCCGTGATGTAGCCGCCAGGGCACCGCGACGAATGATTTCAACCGCGGGTCGCCTAAAGGGATCTCGTCGATTAAAAAGTCCATCTCACCTCTTGCTAGTTTAAAATTCCTCCCATTATGCATAAACCGAGCCTTAAAAGAAAAAATGCTGCGCTTTCAAAGGGCTCACCTACAGTTACTCCGTCACAGGATGGGTAACAGAACGCTTCTTTCTCCACTTTTAGAGTGGACCGTCCCTTTGTCCTAGGGTGATCTTTTCCGAAGGTGAGGTTATCCCTATCGATATGACAACAGGGGAGAACGAAAAGGTCATAAAGCTGTTGCGGTTGGTGCAGAGGCAGGCCGGCGTGTCGCGGCGCAAGGCACAGGGGTTAATCGAGGCTGGTGAGGCGGAGTTAAACGGGGGCACCGTGCGCGATCCTTTCATCTTATTAGGAGGCAATTAAGACCTTGCCCCGGGGGACCGCTCGCCTGAAAGAGGAGGAAACGGATAGGCTTTATCACTTCGTACGCAGCCTCTCCTCCACGCTACCCCCTCGGTAGAGTTGGAACAAAAGCCATAGGGACCTATAATCCAGCCATGCGCCTTGGCATTGCTCAGATCAACCCACATGTGGGGCACCTCGATCGAAACCTTGCGGTCATCCTGGCTCGCATCGATGAGGCTCACCGAAAAGGCTGTGACTTGGTTGTCTTCCCGGAGCTTTCTCTATGTGGGTATCTCCCATGCGATCTCTTGTGGCGAGCCGGCTTTTTGGAGCGAATGGAGGAGGCGCTTCAAAAGATCGTGCGCGCCTCAAAGGGGATCGGAGTCATCGCCGGTGGCGTCTCCTCCAAGATCCACCGAGAGGGCGCAAACCTCTCCGATCCTTCGTCCCTCCTGGATGGAGCGGCCACTACTCTGTTCAATGCCGCGTTTCTCATCGAAGACGGAAAGCTCCTCGGGCAGGAGGTCAAGCTTCTCCTTCCCTCGTTCGATGTGTATAGCGAGAAACGTTATTTCACCTCCGGCCCAGGAGCGCAGGTCTTCGACTTCCGCGGCACGCGACTGGGGATAAACATCTGCGAGGATTTTTGGGTGGACGACGGCCCAACCGATACCCAGGCGAGCCTGGGGGCGGAGTGGGTGATCAACATCTCCGCATCGCCGTTCTTCGCAGGCAAAGCCGGTATCCGTCGAAGGTTAGCAGCAAAAAGAGCGAAGGAAAACGGGATTACCTTCATCTACGTCAATTGCGTCGGCGGGCAAGATGACATTGTATACGACGGGGGTAGCTTCATCGTAAGTCCCGAGGGTGACCTTCTGTTCCAGGCTCCCTTCTTCACGGAAGGCCTGTTCGTCCTCGACCTAGAAGGGCTTGCTCCGGTTCCTCCGCCGCGCGAGGAGACAATCCCGCTTATCCACCGTGCGATCCTCCTTGGAATCCACGACTATGTCCGCAAAAGCGGGTTCTCGCATGTAATTGTCGGCCTCTCCGGGGGAGTCGACTCCGCTCTGGTCGCTGCACTCGCTGTAGAAGCGCTTGGTCCTGATGCGGTCACCTGTGTCTTCCTCCCTAGTGAGATCACCTCGCAGGAGAGCCGCGAGGATGCCCTTGAGGTCGCTCGGCGCTTATCCATAGAGCTTCTAGAGATCCCCATCGAAGGGGTTCATGCTGCATATCGTAACGTCCTTCCACATCCACCAACCGGGTTGACCGAGGAGAACCTGCAAGCCAGGACGCGGGGAGTGCTCCTCATGACGCTGGCTAACGAACGCAACGCCTTGGTCCTCGCCCCGGGGAACAAATCAGAGATCGCTGTGGGATATAACACCCTGTATGGAGACACAGTGGGGGCGCTTGCCCCAATCGCTGATTTGTACAAGACGCAGGTCTACAAGCTCGCTGCGGCGATGGGAGATCGGATCCCAAAGAGAGTGGTAAAAAAGGCGCCCACCGCCGAACTGCGGCCGGGCCAACGCGACGAGGACGACCTTCCCCCCTACTCGGTTCTGGATGCCCTGCTTGTTGAGTTAATCGAGAAGAACACCTCGCGCGAAGAACTGATCGCGCATGGCTTTCCCAAAGAGACGGTTAAAGACGTTCTTACCCGCTATTACCAAAGCGAATATAAGCGCCGGCAGCTCCCTCCAGGAATCAAGGTCTCCCCCAAGGCCTTCGGCATCGGTCGGCGGATGCCAATCACCCACGCTTATCGCGGCTAGCCAGTCCGGTAGGAGAGAAAAAAGCCCCGGTCAAAAGACCGGGGCCAGCATGTGTGGTGCAACTATTCGACCTTGATCTCGATCGGCTGCTCTTTCTCCTTGAGCGACTCCTTCATCGGAACCGTCACCTTGAGGATTCCATTCTCAAAGTGCGCCTTGATCGCGTTTTTCTCGACCATCGCACCCGGCAGAGGGAAACAGCGCTGGAATCTACCGTACCGGCGACCGATGCGGAAGTAGTTCTCCTCTTTGATCTCCTGTCTCCGCTTCGTCTCCCCGGAGACGACGAGTCTGTCATCTTCCACCTTGATCTCGATCTCCTCTTTCTTCATGCCCGGAAGCTCAGTCTCAAAGACAAGGTTTTTATCCTTCTCGTAGACGTCGGTCCGGCCGAAGCTCGGGGTGATGTCAAAACCGACTTTATCAAAGTCGCGGAAGAACTCATCGACGAGCCGGGAGAGCCCGGTTCCCCAGAAAAAGGGTTCACGCCTCAGTTCTGGAAGTCTCCTGATCATCTTCGTTTCCTCCTTTACCGCACTTTTTTAGCAGTCTCACTATCTGACTGCTAATTCAATATAACACGCTGGCTCACGCTTGTCAAGGGAGGGGGAAAACGATACACTAAAACCGTGTTAAAGAAGGGCCTTATCGCGTTTATCGTGCTTTACCAGAAAATTGTTTCACCGCTGTTTCGACCGCGGTGTCGGTTCTACCCAACCTGTTCACAGTACACCCGTGAGGCGATCTCAAAGCACGGCCCGTTTAAGGGTGGGTACCTTGCACTGCGGCGGGTCCTTCGGTGCCATCCGTTTCACCCCGGTGGAATCGACCCGGTGCCGTAGACTCCTTGGTTCCTACCCGTCCGATTGGCTCTCCACAGCCGGGGTTAGGACGTCGTCAGGGAACTCAACATCTGTGCAATAGACGATCTTCCTGTAGATCGGAATGATCAGCGCCTCGTCAACACCCAGAACCCCCTCCGCCTTGGCGTAGAGCTCCGTGCGCTTTTTCGGGTCGACCTCGGAGGCCACCTCCTCTACCAATTAGTCAAACTCTGCGTTAGATCACTCGATGAGGTTGCTCCCTTTCGTGCTGTGAAAGACCCCCTTTAGTTGTTCTCGTCAGGGAGATCCGCGCACCATCAATGACTACTTGACGTGATGGTGGACAGCGTAATGCCATCGGCAGAATGTAGTATCTGGTAGGCAATCTGCTATCTGTCGCCCAGTCCGACTTTGCCCTTTTGGGGAACGTTTTACACACACAACTCTACGCTACCGCGGCCTTCCTTAAACCTCTTTGGTGCTCTGCAAAACCTTACCCCACTCCCTTCAATGCGCGGCCTGTTCGTCATCCCCTTGGCAAGCACCTGTAAAATCGCTATACTGCTTTACATTCTCAAATTAAAGCGGGGGTACAACATGAACAAAGCGGAGTTGGTAGAGAAGCTTGCAAAGAAGACAGGCTTTACCAAAAAGGACGCTCGGAAAGCAGTGGACGGCTTGGTCGAAGTAATCACGAAGTCGCTCGCCGGAAGAAAACCCGTGATCATCACCGGGTTTGGAAAGTTTGAGACCCGGAGGCGAAAGGCAACAACGCGCATCAATCCGCAAACCGGGCAGAAGATGAGGACTCCGGCAAAGACGGTCCCAGCCTTCAAAGCAGGAAAGAACCTCAAAGAGGCCGTCGCTAAGAAGAAGTAGTAGGCGCCTCCAAACGCGACTCCTTTACCGTTTGGCCGGCCAACTACGAACTCCAGGGGGAAGACCTGTTCTTCCCCCTACATTTTCTGTTAATGGAGAAGAGAGTCATCACCTCCCTCCTCGCTTGACTCAAAGGCAGGCCTTCTCCCTTGAACCAAGCAAGCTCGACATGATCAAGGTTCTACAGCAACAACCCTCCTAGCCGCAACAACTCCTAAACGTAGCAAGACACGACAGCAACCGGCCACACGCAGGGACTCTAATCAGAACAATGCGGTACGCCTAAATAGACTCGAACTCTTCCTTCATCCGCTTAACTAGCTCGGGATCGGTGAAGAGATCAACTGCTGTCATAGCGAGGGCCTTGGCAGCGACAAGCATAGCTTCTTGTCCTCGCCTGGAAATGGCAGCTTGCGCGAACTCGCGCGAGTGGCCGGCAACCTCCTCAGAGCAGATCTGGATGTAGGCGTGGATCGCAGGGACGGCGTGGCTGATGTCTCCCATGTCGGTTGAACCGAGTCCGGCGTCTGGTGGAGGCGGATTGAGCGGCTCACCCAGTGTCTCCAGATTTCGCGTGAACGCCTCTCCCATAACACGATTTGGTTTCATCGCATTGTAGGCGAGCCCCACTGTCTCGAAGGAGAGGGTCGCTCCAGTGGCGAGCGCTGCTCCTTCCGCACAGCGGCGAAGCTTCTCGAGGAGTTCGTCGCGGTAGTCGTTCTCTTTTGCACGCACGTAGAAGCAGGCTGCGGCGTGCTCGGGGACGATGTTCGGCTTCGCTCCACCATCTGTGATGATCCCGTGGATACGCGCTCCGTCCTTGATGTGTTGGCGCAAGGCATTTACCCCGTTGAACATCTGGATCACCGCGTCGAGGGCGTTTATTCCCTTCTCCGGTGAGCCCGAGGCATGGGACGCCTTGCCGGTGAACTCGATCTTGACCTCGGTGATCGCCAGGCTCCCTCGGTCAACTACGGTATGGGCCGAAGGATGAAACATCATCGCCGCATCGACCCCGTCAAAAAGCCCTGCCTCGATCATCTTCACCTTCCCCCCACCCCCTTCCTCGGCGGGGGTGCCCATGAAGAGGAGCTTCCCAGGAAGGTCGGACTTAACCTGACCCAAGGCAAGGCAGGCACCAAGGGCGGAGGCCGCGATCAAGTTGTGCCCGCAGGCGTGTCCGATCTCAGGGAGAGCGTCGTACTCACCGAGGATTGCCACCGTCGGTCCGTCACTCGCTGCTGGGCAGGTCGCCTGGATCGCCGTGTCCAAGCCGGCCACGCCAAGCTCAACTGAAAA
>JAUWYG010000039.1 GCA_030615945.1 Candidatus Bipolaricaulota bacterium
GCATCGGAACTGGCCTCTCTCGTGAATCAAGCCCTTTCCCCCCTGAGGAAACCAGGAGAAAGCCCGGTTTCTTGTGTGACAACCGCCAATCACACATTCTCATGAAAAGCCCCGTTCTCTCGCCAAGACGCTAAGATCGCCAAGGGTCATTTGTTCTCATCGTTCTAAGACGTGTTCTTCCTGTATTCCTGGTCTCCTCAGCGTTAGGCAGTTGCTGTTGGTCATAGCCAGGTTCAACTTCAAGACAGGAAGCCAAGAAAGATCCTGGTTTTCTGTATCTTCTATTTTCTCCGTCTTTCACGTTCTTAGCGCCTTTGCGAGAGTCTTGTCGTTTCAGCCTCTCTCTTGAGTTACCCACTCGAGACAGCGAGGAGCCAAAAAGATATAAGGTGTAACGTCTGGATCAGCGCGCCTGTGCACAAAAAAGCGGATGAAACGAGGCTAATGATCGCGCCTTTTACGTTTCCTAAGCGTCTTTTTCCAGCAGATGACCGTTGACTTTCCTCTCCAATTGGTGCTATACTAAAACGGTGATTATCCCATAAATAGTACAAGAAACGGGAGGTGGTAGGTGCCTACAATGCTTTGTTTAACTTCAGTCGGAATCGACTGAAGAGGCAGATCTATCAAGGAGGTAGAGATGTATCGCAAGTTGTTTGTTGTCAGTTTGGCTCTCACTTTGATAATAGGCGTTTTCGCAAGTGGACTGTGGGCGCAAGAGTTAGCGCAAAATCAAGTCTTACGCATCGCTCTGGATGCACAGGATTTAAGCATGCTTGATCCTCATCGCGCGGCCACTACTCCGGATCGAGTCATATCCGACATGGTGTTCAACGGGCTTGTACGCTATAAAACCGGGGACATCTCGGTCTTTGAACCAGACCTGGCGGTGGAGATTCCTCAACCTACGGATGGCGGTTTAGTGTGGACCTTCGAACTAAAACAAGGAGTAATGGTTCACCCTTGGAACGGCAACCCTGCCTACGAGTTGACCGCAGAGGATGTCGTCTACTCCTTCACCAAGGCTGCCAATCCTGACCGTTCCTCCTACGCAGGGGAGTACGTTGGGATGAGCTTCGAGGCCGTAGGCAACTATACCGTGAAGATCACCCTGGAAGAGCCCCTCTCTGCCATGCTCTTTTTGCCGAAGGTGGCTGACTATGCTGGGGGGTTCATCATCCCTAAGGTACCGATCGAGGCGATGGGAGACGACGCCTTCAAGACCCATCCAGTGGGAACCGGCCCGTTCATGTTCAGCAAATACGTCCCCATGGACAGAGTGGTGTTGAAGGGCAACGCCGACTACTTCCGCGGGGCTCCTATCCTTAAGACCGTCGAGGTGCGTTACATGCCCGAGGTAGCCAGCCGTGAACTGGGCCTGCGCTCGGGCGAACTTGAGGTCGTTGAAGGCCGACGTGAACAGGACTGGGTAGAGATGATGGGAGCCGTCCCTGGGATTGTCGTTGATAGCTTCGGCCCGGGAGAGACAGTCACCATGCACTTTAACCTCAAGCGCGATGAACTGGGCAAGAAGGCCGTGAGGAAGGCCATTGCTTACGCCCTTGACCGAAACGAGTTTCTGGCCTTCTTCGGGGACACCGTGGAAGCCCTCTACTCCCAGGTCCCGATTAACTACCTTGCTGGCGGCCTCACCTACCCAGAGCTGTGGGCGGCGGGGCTGGCTTATGACGTCGACCGGGAGAAGGCAAAGGACCTCCTGGCAGATGCTGGCTATCCCAATGGGTTTTCAATGGAGGCAGTGACCTCGGAACGGGCGAGCTACCGGCGGGTCTATGAGATGATCCAAGCTCAGCTGCGGCAGGTTGGCATCGATCTGGAGCTCAGAGTGGTCGATCACTCCACCATGCACTCAATGATTCGCGATGACGTCAATCCTATCGTCATCTACATTGCGTGGAGGCCGAATGCCGATGTTTTCCTGACCCGCTTCTACCACTCTGACTCCATCGTGGTTACTGGTGCCAAGCCAGATACCAACTTCTCACACTATACCGGGATCGACGATCTCATCGAAACAGCACGGGTGCAGGTCGACGTCGACATGCAGATCGCCCTTTGGAAGGAAGCTCAGCGGGAGCTAGCCGAGTACCTGGTGTCCTATCCACTGGTCATGCTAGGGTTCATCTTCGCACGTAGTGAGAAAGTGGATTGGGGATATGACCTCAAATCTACAGTCGCTCTCTACACACAGGTCACGGAGAAGACGCGCATTCTCAAGTAACCATCAAGCGATACGATGCAGGCTCTTTTTAGGGGGGCCTGCATCGCTTCTTAGCAAGGAGGAAATCCATGGGTAGCTATCTTGTCCGTAGGGTTCTTCTTGCTATTCCCATCCTTTTTGCCGTATTGACGCTTGTCTTCCTGCTGGTGCGGGTGGCTCCTGGTGACCCTGCGGTCGCCGCCCTCGGGGACTACGCGTCCAAGGAGGCAGTAGAGGCCCTCCGCGAGAAGATGGGGTTAAATGCACCCCTGTACGTGCAGTACTTTCAGTTCCTCGCGGGCCTCTTCCGCGGGGACCTGGGGCGATCATTGATCAACAGCAGACCGGTCGCCTCGCAGATCGCAAGTGTTTTCCCCTACACACTTGAGCTGACGACAAGCGGCATTATCTTTGGCTCACTGCTTGGAATCCCACTTGGCATCCTCACCGCGCTTCGGCGGAACCGCCTGGTTGACTATATCGGACGTGTGTTTTCCCTTGCCGGCTTGTCTGTTCCTGCTTTTTACCTTGGAATTTTACTATTGCTCCTTTTTTCCCTTAAGTTTAATTTGTTCCCCGTCGTTGGGGGAGGGGACTTAAGTAACCTGGGGGAAACCCTTTATTACCTGTTTTTACCAGCACTTACCCTGGCACTGATTATGATGTCCTATGTCACGCGCATGGCTCGCTCTTCCATCCTGAATATTTTAAACGAGGACTACGTGCGTACCGCGCGCGCCAAGGGGCTCCGTGAATGGCTTGTCATCTATAAGCACGTACTGCGAAATGCCCTCCTGCCGCTCCTCTCCATTGTCGGAATGTTCTCCATCGTGCTCATCGGAAGCTCAGTGATGACCGAGGTCGTCTTCTCCCGACCCGGCCTAGGGAAGATGATGGTGGGGGCAATGAAACAAAGGGACTACATCATGCTGCAGTCCATCATGGTCATCTTTAGCTCTTTAGTCGTATTTATCAACCTTATAACTGACCTGGCCTATGGCTTTACCGACCCGCGGATCCGCTATGACTGAGAAGATATGAGTGAGACAGCACGCCTTTGGAGGACGTTTAGGAAAAACAGGACCGCCTTTGCCGGGGCTGTGATCACCCTCATCGTTGTCCTGGTCGCGATCTTCGCCCCGCTGATCGCCCCATACGACCCACTGGATCAAGACGTTTACCACCGCCTGCTCTCTCCCCAAAGAGGGCACCTACTGGGAACGGATAATTTTGGCCGGGATAGCTTTAGTCGGATCATCTATGGAGCCCGAGTCTCCCTGATTGTAGGGGTTTGCTCGGTGTTGATCGGGATGGTAGTGGGCACGAGCCTTGGCATTATCGCTGCGATGAAGGGGGGTAAAGTCGAGAACTTGGTCATGCGGGTGGTCGATGTCTTGATGTCCTTTCCCAACCTGATCATGGGGTTAATGATCATGGCCATCCTCGGCTCTGGGATGGGAAAACTGATCATCGCCATCGGGATCATCATGGCTCCTCGGTTCGCCAGGATAGCCCACGCGCCGACCCTTGCTATCAAGGAGCAGGACTACATCACCGCTGCTCGTGCACTTGGATTCAGCGATCTAAGGGTGATCTTCAGGCACGCCTTGCCCAACATCCTGGGCGAGGTTTTGGTGATGGGAACCCTGTGGACCGCTACTGCCATCCGTATCGAGGCCAACTTGAGCTTTATTGGGCTGGGGGTTCCGCCCCCAACACCCACTTGGGGTGGCATCATCCGCGAGGGAATGGACTACCTGAGCAACGCTTCCTGGATCTCGCTCTTCTCTGGGGTTGCCATTCTAATCACTGTGCTGTCGTTCAATATGCTAGGAGATGGGGTACGCGACATCATCGACCCACGCATTACTCACGGTGTATAACATTCTAGGAGCGCTCGCAGTTATGGGGACGCGGCGAATCTTCTGCCCCTTTTCACAAAGGTGCGTCTGCGAGAGCTCTCTCTAACCTATCTTTCACAGTTTGAGAACATGTTGATCGCACAAACAAATTAGAAATGAACGTTAGAGTCCAAGCATGTGGTGTACGGGCAGCGAGTGAGAAGGGGGTTGAGGAAGGCGACCATCGCTGCCAGTGCCCCCTCCCTCATTCTCATCTTGTATGAGACAACTCTAAATGTTGACTTTCCTCTTGTTTCTCGCTACGATTAAGCGGAGTTTCAGGATTTTCTGCATAGAAGTTCTTAGGAATCATGAGGAGCGGTGGTTGCGCACTGAGGTTAGATTTACGGTTTTTACTGCAAGGGGTTGAGACAAGCGTGCGCGGAGAGCACACGCCTCCTGAAAAAGAAGCCTATCAGGTTATGTCGATACTCGAGAGGGAAGGAGGTGGTACAGTAGTTAGATTTTTCTAGTTCGTCAAGGCACGTTGGTTGTGGTGTTTGCTTAAAGTTTGTTAAGGAGGTAGTCGTGAAGAGGATATTAGTTGTTGCTGTTTTGCTGGCGTTGTTTGTGCCCGTCTGTGTGATGGGGCAGCAGCTTTTGGAAACCGTGCTGGCTCGTGGTAAGCTGATCGTTGGCGTCAACGCAGTGCTACCTGGTTTTGGCGCTTTGGATGCAGCCACCGGTGAATTCACTGGGTTCGATGTCGATTATGCCAAGGCAATTGCCGCTGCGTTAGGTGTGGACGTTGAGTACGTTCCCTTGACTGCCGGGGAGCGCCTCACCGCACTGCAAACCCGGCAGATCGACGTACTGATCCGCAATACCACTTGGACACTCACCCGCGATTCTAAAGACCTGGCGCTGAACTTCTGTCCAACCACGTTCTACGATGGGCAGGGGTTCCTCGTCCGCAAGGCTGATAACATCAACTCAATCATGGACATGGACGGAGCCACAGTCTGTGTGACCTCGGGCACGACCACCGAGGGCAACTTGGCCGATGCGTTTCGGGAGAAAGGGTTGGCTTTGAAGACCCAGGTATTCGCCGAGACAGAAGCGGCTTTCGGCGCGTACGACGCCGGGGCCTGTGACTGCTATACCAGCGACAAATCACAGCTGGCGTCGCTGCGAACCATCGCCGATAATCCGGATGATCACATCATTCTTCCTGATACGATCTCCAAGGAGCCCTTGGGGCCGTTGACCCGCCATGGCGAGGATGAAATGTTTGACGTCGTCAAGTGGGTCGTCTTTGCCACATTCTTCGCCGAAGAGCACGGGATCACACAGGCGAACGCGCTCACGTTTGAAAGCGACAACCCTGAGATCCGACGCTTCCTCGGAGTGGAAGGCGGAATGGGGGCGAAGCTGGGCCTGGCCGAGGACTGGGCGGTGAACGTTATCGCAGCGGTCGGTAACTACGGCGAGATCTACGATCGTCACTTGGGCCCGAGCGGCCTCGACATACCGCGGGCCGGATCGCTCAACGATCTGTGGACGCAAGGTGGGTTGATTTACTGCCCAGCATGGCGGTAGGCGTTTCGACCGCTGAGGGATAACAAAAGGTGCAGTTGGTGAGTACAGCCTACTTGAAGTAGGCTGTACTCTTCTTGGTGTGCGGGGAGGCGCAGGTGTTGAGCGAGAAGATCACTTCCTCTCATTCGATCCCCTTCTGGCGCGACATACGTGTGTTGCGCGTGATAGGCCAGGTACTGTTTCTGCTGATCATTGCCGCGGGAATATGGTGGCTGCTCAACAATCTGCAGATGAACCTCAAGACAGCGGGCTTGAATATCGGTTTCCGCTTCCTCAAGAACACGGCGGGCTTTCCCATCTCAGAGGGTCTACGTTACAATCCAACCGATGTCAATGCGTATGCATTCTGGGTCGGGATTGTAAATACGATCCGTGTCGCGGTGATCGGCATCGTATTGGCAACTGTGATTGGCATAGTCGTTGGCGTCGCTCGCTTATCGAGTAATTGGTTGGTGAAGAAACTGGCTGGGATATACGTGGAGGTCATCCGCAATATACCATTGCTTGTGCAGCTATTCTTCTGGTACTTCGCGGTGATGTTGACCGCACTGCCATTGGTCGGTGACAGCATCAGATTACCGGGATCGATCCACCTCACTCGGCGGGGAGTGTACATACCATGGGCCACAGCAACGGAATCATTTAGCACATGGATGTTCTACGTCATCGGCGGGTTGGCTCTAGCGATCATCGTGTACGTGCTTCGGCGCACGCAACTGAAACGCGCGGAGCGCCCAGGTTTTCCCATCGCATGGGCAGGAATGGTTTTCATCCTGATCGCCTTTGCAGGCTGGTTCCTTACCTCCGGCAATCCATTGGCTCTTACCGTGCCGGTATTGAAAAAGTTCAACTTTACGGGAGGGCTGTGGCTATCGACCTCGTTTACGGCCCTTCTCATGGGGTTATCGGTATACACCGGAGCATTTATCGCCGAGATCGTACGCGCAGGGATCCTCGCAGTCAGCAAGGGGCAGATTGAAGCGGCCAAGGCGGTTGGTTTGAAAAGAGCGCAAGTCCTGCGGTTGGTGGTAATGCCCCAAGCGTTGCGGGTTATCATCCCGCCTCTGACCAGCCAGTACCTCAACCTGACCAAGAACTCCAGCCTGGCGATCCTCATCGGTTACTACGATCTGATGAACGTGGGAACAACGATCTTCAATCAGACCGGGCGTGCGGTGGAGATGATCCTGTTGATCATGGCTAGCTACCTCACGATGAGCCTGCTGACCTCCCTTCTGATGAACTACTACAATCGACGTATGAAATTGGTGGAGCGCTGATCATGAACGATAATCAACAGATCGTTCACACAGTTAAAGAGCAGCTCCGGCCTCCTATCGAGCGAATCCCCGTTTTTCGGTGGCTGAAGGAGAACCTCTTCAGCAGCTGGCTCAATGTGATACTCACCGTCGTGTCGACAGCGCTGATCGTGACGGTCGTATTCGGTCTGCTTAAGTGGGCCTTGGGGGCACGGTGGGAAGTCATCCCCGCCAACTTAAAGCTGCTGTTGGTCGGTACTTATCCCGTAGAATACCTGTGGCGTGTGTGGACAACTGGTTATATGATCGCTTTCTTATTGGGGTTCAGTGGTGGATCCCATGGAGGCTTGATGCGTCGGGTGTCCACGACTGCTGCGTTGATATCAATTGTGTTGGCCGTTCTTCCGTTTCCTTGGGGGACTCGAGGATGGCTCGTCGGTATTGCCGTTGCCGCTGCTGTCGGGTTTGGCCTAGGATACCTTGGCAAGGGTATTCGCTGGTGCAAACGCCTGGAGATCGCTGCCTGGATACTATCATTCCCCATTAGCCTCGTTTTGCTCAATGGGGTAGGTGGGATCCTTCCTGTAATTGGAAGAAGGACTACTTGGGGTTTTCTGCTTAACTTGATCGGTGCAGTGGTGGGGATCGGCCTTTCATTCCCCATAGGCGTACTGTTGGCCCTCGGGCGGCGGAGTGAGCTACCGGCTGTTCGATGGGTCTGTACAGCGTACATCGAAATTATCCGCGGGGTGCCGTTGATCAGTCTGCTCTTCATGGCCAGCATCATGTTGCAGCTGCTCCTGCCGGCCAACATACGACCCGATCTGCTCATCCGTGCGATGATGACGGTTACCGCTTTTTCAGCGGCGTACATGGCGGAGAACGTCCGCGGGGGGCTGCAGGCTATCCCCAGGGGGCAGTATGAAGCTGCCAGTGCTGTAGGACTCAACAAAGCATTGATCACCATCCTCATCATCCTACCACAGGCGTTGCGTCTGGTCATTCCTGCGATCGTTGGGCAATTCATCTCCCTGTTTATGGACACGACTCTGTTTGGATTCATAGCGATTCTTGAGCTCTTGAACATCACGCGAAGCATAATGGGCAACATCGAATGGCGAGGGACCATATTTGAGCTATACGTGTTTATCGGGATTGTGTTCTGGATCCTGTGCTACTCAATGTCCTACATCAGTCGTAGGATGGAAAAAACGCTGGGCGTAGGAGAGCGTTAGGAGGGGAGCGAATTTGTCCGTAACAAGTAACGAAGGGATCATCATCTACCGCGATGTGCACAAATGGTACGGGGACTTTCATGCGCTCAGAGGAATTACCTTCACGATGCAGAAGGGTGAAGTGATCGTGATCTGTGGACCCTCGGGCTCCGGAAAATCCACGTGCATCCGCACGATCAACCGCCTGGAGGAGCATCAACGGGGGCAGATCATCGTGGACGGCGTGGAGTTGACAAACGATCTGCGGAACATAGACACCATCCGGCGCGAAGTAGGAATGGTCTTCCAGCAGTTTAACCTCTTTCCTCACCTTAGAGTGCTGCAGAACGTCGCGCTTGCGCCTTTCTGGGTGCTTAAAATGAAGAAGAGCAAGGCAGAAGAGATCGCGATACAGCTCCTGGAGCGTGTTGGCATCCCCGAGCAGGCGCAAAAATACCCGGCGCAGCTCTCCGGTGGGCAACAGCAGCGCGTGGCCATAGCGCGTGCATTGGCGATGACACCAAAGATCATGCTCTTCGACGAGCCGACCTCGGCATTGGACCCAGAGATGATCAAAGAGGTGCTTGACGTGATGAAGGAACTGGCTCGAAGCGGTATGACGATGATCGTGGTCACTCACGAGATGGGCTTTGCGCGCGAGGTGGCGAACCGGATCGTCTTCTTCGATTTTGGTCAGCTCATCGAGGAGAACACTCCCGAGGAATTTTTCCACAACCCGCAACACGAACGCACGAAGCTCTTCCTATCTCAGATTCTGGACTACTAGTAGGTACGCAAGGCGCGCTCGATCAGGTCGGGTTCGAGCTGATCCGGATCGTGGTCTCCGGCGGGATCGATTCGGCCCGTATCTCCCTGTTCAAGGACCGTGGCGCACCTGTCAACGCATTCGGAATAGGGAGCGCCATCTCCAGCGCCGCCCCGGCGACTTCACTGCCGACATCAAACAGATCGAGGACCGTCCGGTCGCCAAACGGGGGAGGCCCCCTGGGATTACGCCCAACCCGCGCCTTGAACGCATCATCTGACAGGGTTTGATCTCCTCCCGTCTCCCAGCTAACATGAACTGGAAGACTATGTCAACGATCAATCGCATCTGGGCGAAGTTTTAGTGATGGGGACCCTGTGGACCGCTACTGCCATCCGTATCGAGGCCAACTTGAGCTTTATCGGGCTGGGGGTTCCGCCCCCAACACCCACTTGGGGCGGCATCATTCGCGAGGGAATGGACTACCTGAGCAACGCCTCCTGGATCTCGCTCTTCTCTGGGGTTGCCATTCTAATCACTGTGCTGTCGTTCAATAAGCTAGGAGATGGGATACGCGACATCATCGACCCACACATTACTCACGGTGTATAACATTCTAGGAGCGCTCGCAGTTATAGGGACGCGGCGAATCTTCTGCCCCTTCCCACAAAGGTGCATCTGCGAGAGCTCTCTTCGCGATTGCGCGACGCGCAGAAGGCAAAAAGGAGGGCAGAAGTGGCTCCGCAATCTATTCGGCTGGACGGCATCTATCCACCGATACCTACGCCATTTGATGCTGAGGGCAGAGTAGCTACACATGCCCTTAACGAAAACTTACAAATATGGAATCAGTATGGGCTAAGTGGCTACGTAGTTCTAGGCTCCAACGGCGAACTCGTATTGCTCAACGAACAAGAGAGGCTGCAGGTGTTTAGGACGGCCCGGGCGGCTATTCCTTCGGGTAAGCTGATGATCGTCGGTACAGGGTGCCAGTCAACGGTGGAGACCGTTCAACTGACGAAGAAAGCGGCGGCCATCGGAGCCGACGCTGCATTGGTCGTTACCCCTTCGTACTACAAAGGCAGAATGACTGAAGAGGCCCTGATTAAATACTTTCACACCGTGGCCGATACTGCGTCTATCCCGGTCATCATCTACAACATCCCTGCCTGCACAGGGATTGATCTTAGCGCGGAGACGGTCACCGCGATAGCCGAGCATGAAAACATCATCGGTATCAAGGACTCCGGCGGCAACGTTGTCAAGATGGGGGAGATTCGGCGGCTGGCTGGCCCTGATTTCCAGGTATTGGCCGGTTCTGCGAGCTTTCTTCTGCCTGCTCTCTCTGTGGGGGCGGTAGGGGGCATCCTGGCATTGGCGAACATTGCCCCGGTTCAGTGCCTGGCCATCCGCCAGCACTTCCTGGATAACGAGTGGGAGCAGGCGCGCGAGTTGCAGGTGCGGATGATACCCGTTAACACCGCCGTCACCCGCGGCTGGGGGGTGCCAGCGCTAAAGGCGGCGATGGACATGCTAGGGATGTACGGCGGTCCACCTCGTGCCCCGCTGCTACCGCTTTCGGAGGAGACTAGGCAGGAACTGCGCGCTATTCTCGTCGAGGGAGGCATACTTCCCAATGGCTAGAAGGAGGGTGTTATGAAAGACCGTACACTGCTGATGATACCTGGCCCGATCGAGTTTGAGCCGGAGGTGCTTCAGGCGTTAGGTGCGCCCACGACAAGCCACGTGGCGCCCGAGTTCATCGAGGCCTTTGGTCAGGCACTGGAAAGGATGCGAAAGGTATGGCTCTGTCCTTCAGGCCAGCCGTTCGTGGTGGCAGGGTCCGGAATGCTAGCCCTGGAGATGGCGGTTGTTAACCTTATCGAGCCTGGTGACAAGGCGTTGGTGCTTGAAACCGGCGTCTTCGGCGATCGCTATGCCAAACTGCTGGCTCGTTACGGTGTAGAGGTTACCGTGCTTCGTGCTCCAGTGGGCAACACAGTTGACTTGGAGCAAGCCGAGGCAGCACTGCGGGATGACAATTACAAACTCATGACCCTCACCCATGTGGACACGTCGACAGGGGTTCGCGTAGATGCAAAAGCCCTGGGTGTTCTGAGTCGCAGGTATGGCGTGTTGACGGTGCTTGACGGGGTCTGTTCGGTGGCTGGTGAAGAGTTGCGCCAACAGGAGTGGGGGATTGACGTAGCGCTGACCGCCTCTCAGAAGGCGATCGGTGTGCCGCCGGGCCTGGCACTGCTGATGGTGGGGCCGCAGGCGATGGCAGCCTGGCACGCACGAAAGAG
Source organism: Candidatus Bipolaricaulota bacterium (assembly GCA_030615945.1). Taxonomy (GTDB): domain Bacteria; phylum Bipolaricaulota; class Bipolaricaulia; order UBA7950; family UBA9294; genus UBA9294. The sequence continues at coordinate 11,207 of JAUWYG010000039.1, forward strand.
TGCTGTGAGCAACTATTACGCTGACTGGAGCAATTGGCTGCCGATCATGGAGGCCTACGAGGCGCGGCGGCCCAGCTACTTTGGCACACCTCCTGTCAACCTCATCTGCGCCCTCAACGTCAGCCTGGAGCAGATCCTGGGTGAGGGAATGGAAGCTCGTTTCACTCGCCACCGCAAGCTGGGTGAAGCGTGCAAGGCAGCCATTAGCGCCTTGGGGATGAGCCAGGTGCCCACAGATCCTGCTCACGCCGCGGCGACGTTGACCGCCCCTTACTACCCTGAGGGTGTGACGGGAACAGAGCTTCTACCGAAAGTAAAGGCGGCGGGCGCGATCCTGGCGGGCGGACTGCATCCTAAGATCAAGGACCGCTATTTCCGCATTGGACACATGGGAGCAACGAAGCCGGGTGACCTGTTGGCAACCATTGGTGCCTTGGAGG
>JAUWYG010000176.1 GCA_030615945.1 Candidatus Bipolaricaulota bacterium
ATAATGTGGAACTGGAACAAGAAGAGAATCGATCCGATCGGTCAATCTCTGGAGGAGATGGCACCCTACGTCGACCTCGTCTCCCCAATGCTTTACCCTTCCCACTACCGCGAACAGCACTACAAAGATGATCCCTACCGCGTGGTCACCGAGGCGCTTACAACTGGCAAAGCACGAGTCACGACGCCGGTTCGCCCCTTCTTGCAGGCCTTCGCCCAGGCGATCCCGCCTGAAATGAGCCTTGAAGATTACATTCGTGCCCAGGTGAGGGCAGCGAAAGAAGCAGGGGCAGACGGATACCTCTTCTGGCACCCGGCCTGCGACTACGCCTCTCTCTACAAGGCCCTCGACTAGGAAGAAAGTCGCAGGCAAGCTGCAACGCTACATCCGTTCCTCTGTAGCGTCGGGGCTTGTCCCCGACGTTAAGGAGCCTTGCGCCTGCCGGTAGCTCTCTTTATCCACAATTCCCTTTCGGATACCATCGCGTCAACACCAGAGAAGAAGGATAAAATGATAATCGACGTCCTTAACTGTGCGCGCTTCGTCTGCGAGCGAAGCATTAACGTCGCGATCGAGGAGGAGGCAGTCCCTCAATTTGCGCGTAAGCTTCTCCCCATGCCTCTTCCTGCCTGGGATTTCACCCACCACTTCTACGATGGTACAGCAAGGACGGTTGCCTACCTCCTTCTGGTCGATGCACTCAACTTCTGCTTCTTCCCTGAACCACGGTGGGAGGTAGTCGTCGACGGTGAAAGGCTACGCGGATACTTTGCCCTCACCTCGGTCCTCAAGCAGGCGTTCGAGCGTGATGATCCCATCGATGACTTCTCGCATCTAGCCAAGGTGGAGGAGGAAGAGGTGCGCGATCTGTTGCACGGCGATGTTCCGATGGGAAAGATCCCCTTGTTCGAGGAGCGGGTACAGATCCTACGTGAAGTTGGAGAACGGATGACCTCACTCTATCACGGAGACGCAGCCCATCTCGTTAGGGAAGCTGATAGGAGTGCACAACGCCTCGTCGAGTTGGTGGTGGAGAGCTTCCCCTCGTTTCGCGACGAGGCGTGCTACGCCGGAGAACAGATTGCCTTTCACAAGCGAGCGCAGATCTTCGCAAGCGATCTTTACGGCAGCTTTGGCTCTCGCTCTTTCGGAGCGTTCCACGATGTTGCCCGCCTAACTGCGTTCGCGGACTACAAACTCCCACAAATCTTGCGATCAGAGAGGATCCTTCGCTACTGCGAGGAATTGGCGGCCCGGATAGACCACAGAGCGTTGATCGAAGCCGGTTCATCCTATGAAGTGGAGATCCGCGCGGCAACAGTCTTAGCAGTTGATCTCCTCCGCCAGGAGCTCAAGCGACAGGGAAGGAACCTTCTGGCAATCGAGATTGACTGGCTCCTGTGGCATGCAGCGCAGCGGTGCGATATGCTCCCCCATCATAGGACACTCACCACATTCTACTGATGTACAAACTTAAGCGTCAGGATAAGAGCTCCCCCGCCCGAACCGGGCTGCTAAAAACGGCCCACGGAACGGTGGCCACTCCAGCGTTCGTTGCCGTAGCCACGCGGGCGACAGTAAAGGCGCTCGAGCCGCAGGCTTTGACAAAGATCGGCGTACAGATCGTAATCGCCAACTCATACCACCTTCACCTGCGTCCTGGCGAGGAGACAATCGCCGCTTTGGGAGGGCTGCATCGCTTCTCCGGCTGGGAGGGACCAACGATGACT
>JAUWYG010000174.1 GCA_030615945.1 Candidatus Bipolaricaulota bacterium
AAGGAGCTTCTCGAACAGCTGCGGACTCTTCTCCGGCGCATCGTGAAATTCCATCTTCTCCACTTCAGCTCGACCGATGTATTCGGCAAGGCCGAGAAGGTCACGAAGCGCACCAACGCCCTTGGCGGTCTTGCGGGGCATAATGGGAGAAAAGCTAAGGACGATCAGCCCACAGATGGCGATGGAGATTCCCAGATAGAGGGAGGCCATACCAACACCGAGGGCGATCCCACCGAGTAGAATCATCAGCCCAAGGCTGGCGTTAGAACGCCTGATCCGCTCCGGGTTATGCGGATAGTACCCCTGCTTTATCAATCCGGCGTAGAGGTTCGACTTAATCGTAGGAAGGACCTTGTAGAACTCATTTTCCATCGAGGAGAGGGACCTCTTTTCCTCGTGATCGGCGTCAAAGATAGCGTCAAATAGCGTTTTCTCCACTTTTGAAAGCTTGTCGTCTGCATCCTTGCGCTTGATGAACTCAAAGTCAAGAGGTGCAGGGCGTTTGAACAGTTCCTTTACCTTCGCAGCGAGCCCGAGCTCCTCCTCACGGACCTCCTTTATCTTGAGATACCCTTTCACTGCCAGGCCGATCACCATCGCTGAGATATCGGGCAGGTCAGCCCGGTCATCGATCAGCACGCCGGCCTCGCCGGGGTGCATCCCGCGGGGTGGTTCAAAGCGAGGTGCGATCGTTCCCTTGCGCGGATCCTTCCCCTTGTAATACCAGACAAGAAACATACCGACTAGGGCGATTACGGGGAGGAACGCGTACTTGTTGGCGCCCAGAAACCAAAGGGCCCGCTGCCCAGCGGTTGGTGCGATGATGCCGGACGCCTCGCGTGGAATCGCCACATCGATCGTCAATCCCTCGCCCGGTGATAGGGCGCTCGCCTCAAACATGAACCGCCCTTCGGAGTCGAGCTGGGCCGCCTGGCCACGGGTGGTACTCCCTGAGTAGCCGACGTAGGAGATCGTCGGTACATCCAAGCCCGTGACACCTTCAGGTAGGCTCACCAACGCCGTTACATGGTCGATCGGGATTTGCCAGTCGTTTCCTGTTATATTCCAGTAGAGTTGAATATAGTCCTCATTGTTGAACAAGAGGGCTCGGTTCACTTCATAGCAAATCGTGTATGTATGAACCCCGCTGATCGTTTTGTTGGGATCGCCGATACGAAGGATCAGCATTCCACCGCTCCGCCGCGTGGTGTAAGGGACTGTGCCTTCGTTGTGGGAGATTGAGACGACGTCGAGGTCAACTGTCAGCCTCTCCCCGGTTGGACGTCGGTAGGAGTAGGGGATCTCCCGTATGATTCCGTGGTGTGGCGTATAGAAATCAACGTCCAATCTCTCACTGACCGCCAGTTCTCCGGTTTCTAGAACGTCGATCGCCGCGCGAAACTCGGTGATCCGCAGGCTGGCCGAGGCAACGACCGTAACGCTCGATAGAGCGAGCAGGAAAATGAGTACTCTTCTCATCAGAACCTGACCGCTGGCGCTTCCCGCTGCTCCTCGCCGGGAAGCATATAGAACTCCCGCTGCTTGAAACCGAACAGGTTGGCGATGATATTCTGTGGGAAGATATTGATACGTGTGTTCAGATCGCGCACCACAGCGTTGTAATAGACACGGGAGCGCTGGACCGCGTCCTCCACCTGCTCGAGGGTCTGTTGCAGCCCGAGGAAGTTCTCGTTTGCTTTGAGTTGGGGGTAGTTTTCCACCACTGCGAAGAGCGACTTGAGCGCGCCCCTCAGTCCTTCCTCAGCGATAGCCTGTTCCTTGGGTGAAGAGGCATTGATCGCCTTGGCACGGGCGAGCGTTACTTGCTCGAAGACTCCTTTCTCATGGGAGGCGTATCCCTTTACCGTCTCTACCAGGTTTGGAATGAGGTCGTAGCGACGCTTGAGTTG
>JAUWYG010000098.1 GCA_030615945.1 Candidatus Bipolaricaulota bacterium
CCGTCCTCACCAAAGAAGGGATGGGGCGGGCGTTCCTCAACAGTCTTGCGATCACTGTTCCGGCGACGGTGCTCCCGGTTCTCATCGCTTCATTTGCGGCCTACGCGTTCGCCTGGATGAAGTTTCCAGGCAGGCAATTTCTGTTTGTTATTGTTGTGGCGCTGTTGGTTATCCCTCTCCAGATGACGTTCATCCCGATCCTATCGATCTTTGCACGTATCCGGATTGCTGGCACGTTCCCCGCAGTGTGGTTGGCGCATACCGGTTACGGACTCCCTTTGACCGTCTACCTTCTTCACAACTTCATTGCCGGCCTGCCGAGAGATCTGTTTGACTCCGCCGCTATCGATGGCGCTTCCTCGCTGACGGCGTTTTTCAAGATTGTGCTACCGCTCTCTGTCCCTGCGATCGCGTCGGTAGTGATCTTCCAATCCCTGTGGGTGTGGAACGACCTCCTTGTGGCGCTGATCTATTTAGGAGGCTCGCCAAACGTGGGACCGATCACGCTCAAGATAGCCAACCTGGTCGGTTCGCGGGGTCAGAACTGGGAGCTTCTTACCGCAGCGGCCTTCGTTTCGATGGCTCTACCACTGGTGATCTTCTTCTCGCTGCAACGCTACTTTGTTCGCGGGATCCTTGCGGGGTCGCTTAAGGGATGAGACCTGTATCGCCGCAGGTGCTCGCGGCATTAAGGATCTTACATACGGAGAGCAAAGATGGGTTTGAGGCCCTTCGTGTACAGGTTGAAATCGACGGGGAAACGCTTTCGCTGTTTAACGCCGGTGAACAGCGAGGGACGGTGCGCTTCGGCCTCTTCGGTCGCGATCTGTTGACCGTCGCATTGATGCTGCAGGAACCGGAATTAATGAGACAAGTGATCCAATTTGTCTGCTCTACGCTCGGGAAAGAGTATAACCTGACTACGGGTGAGGAGCCGGGGCGAGGGATTCATGAGTTCACCGATGTGAAGATAAGAGGCCTGTCTACCCGCTATAACGCGGTGGAGACCAGCCTGTTGTTATTAATCCTGGCAGCTCTATACTGGCAAATTACCGCGGATGACTCCTTGCTTCAGGAAGAGGGAAAAGCGCTCGTCGCGACCGTTGATTACTTATGTGCACATCTGAGGGATGGAGTCTTTTTTGAAGATCCTACGCGGTGCGGAGCAAATCACTATGCTCTACTCGCGACGTATTGGAAGGACGGCGGCCTTCCTGGTCGCAACGATCCTGACTATCCAGTCGTTTACGCGTTGGTGCAAGCGCAAACTGTGGCCGCGTTGCGAGCGGCAGCCAGACTCGCCAAACCGTTAAAAATGGCCAATCGGACCAGGGAATTGGCCTTTATTGTCGATAAGGCGGTGAAACGTTTGTTCTCCGACCTCTGGGATGAGGGATCTAATTACCCGTTGATCGCAAAAGATTGTAAGGGAGGAATAACTGGGATCTCTTCGGATGCCCTTCACATGCTCGCCTACCTGCAGGAAGAGGATGTCCCCGCCAAGAAGCTTGCGGGGATTGTCGAAGGAGCTTCTCAACTTGCGACACCGTACGGCTATCGGATATACGCGCCCGGTCAACTGGAATACGCCCCCGATAGCTACCACTTGGGTGCAATATGGCCGTTTGAGCAGTTCTTTATCGCAAAAGGGGCACTTATCCACGAACAGGAGGAGATCCTGGGTGTATCCCTCCGAGTTATGAGAGTTCTAGAAAAGCTTGGATTTCCTGAATTAGCCTATTGGGATGGAAAGGAACTGACTGCCGGAGGCTGCGATCTGCAGCTTTGGTCGGTTGCCCTCCCGCAGGCCTTTTACGAATTGCTTTCGCAAAGGATCAGTCGCTCATCTTCAGGCACGCGGCTTTGGATAGGCTGCTCGGGGGAAGATTACCAACCAATCGGTCACGAGCGAGGTGCTTCGGTATAATCCGAGAAGCGAGCGTGCCCAGGCCGATCCTCTAGAAATCTGGTGCGCATGGTGGGCTCACAACGGAGGTGGGGGGTGTACTGCAAATTGACCGATCTACATTTTGATGGAGTCATCTTTGACCTCGATGGCGTCGTGACACTGACCGCTAGCGTGCATGCTGCCGCCTGGAAACAGCTTTTCGATGCATATTTGAACAAGAGGGCAGAGCGAGACGACGAGCTATTTTGTCCCTTTGACAGTCGCAAGGACTACCTCCACTACGTTGATGGGAAACCGCGCTATGAAGGGGTGAGAAGCTTCCTCGAATCCCGCGGGATTCACCTTCCCCAAGGCACCCCATCCGATGGGTTGGGCAAGGAGACATTCTGCGGGCTAGGGAACAAGAAGGATGTGTATTTCAAGCAGGTTTTGGAGGAAAAGGGTGTAGAGGTGGATCAGGCGACCCTGACCTTCATCCACGAGCTACAGGGTCATGGAGCAAGGGTTGGGATCGCCTCCTCAAGCAAGAACTGTTTGCTGATCCTCCGACGGGCGGGGATCGAAGGCCTCTTTGAGGCGAGGGTGGACGGTGTTGTTTCGGAGTCGCTAGGACTGAAAGGGAAACCTAATCCGGATATCTTTTTGAAGTGCGCAGAGCTCCTGGGGGTGGAGCCGGATAAGGCAATAGTGGTGGAGGATGCCGTCTCCGGTGTTCAGGCTGGGAGAAACGGACGTTTTGGTCTAGTGCTTGGAATTGACAGGGGGAATATCAGTGCCACTCTGCGGGAGAACGGGGCCGACTTAGTAGTAGAGGGTCTTGGGGAAACGACGGTGGAGAGGATTGACGCCTGGTTTTTGAACCGTGCACACAGGCGCCCATCGGCCCTTGTGCATTGGGACAGGCTCAAGCAGAGGTTCTCCGGGAAACGCGTAGCAGTCTTTCTCGATTATGACGGGACCCTCACTCCCATTGTAAGCCGCCCTGAACTGGCGGTCCTCTCCGTTGAGATGCGTGAGGTGGTGGGAGAGCTTGCCGGCGTGTGCAGCACTGCCATCATCAGTGGGCGGGGGCGTGAGGACGTGGCCGGAATGGTCAAGCTCGACAACGTGTACTACGCGGGGAGTCACGGCTTCGATATCACCGGACCGGATGGCTCGCACATCCAGCATGAGGTCGACGGAAACCTACAACCCCTGATCGATGAGGTCTCCGTAAAGCTCGCCAGACAAGTGCATGGCATCGAGGGAGCGCTGATCGAGAACAAGAGGTTCTCTCTCGCGGTTCATTACCGAATGGTTGCTGAGGTGTATGTGCCGAGGCTTGAAGGGATAGTTGATCAGGTAGTAAAGGAGCACCCAAAGTTACGTAAGGCTTACGGCAAAAAGGTTTTCGAGTTGCGTCCTGACATTGATTGGGACAAGGGTAAGGCACTGCTTTGGCTGCTTGGTGCGCTCAGGCTGGATGCCCCCAAGATCATTCCTCTCTACATAGGAGATGATACTACGGATGAGGACGCTTTCGCGGCCATAAGTGATCGAGGAGTTGGAATCCTCGTCACCGATGCGCCCCATCCAACGGCAGCGGGCTACTCGGTCCAGAATACAGATGAGGTCGGGGAGTTTCTCAAGCTACTTACCCGGTACGTGAAGGAGAGGCAATGATCGATCATTGGGTTCTCGTCTATGAAGGGCTTGATCGCGATCAAGAGCGGTTACGCGAAGCTCTGTGCACGCTGGGCAATGGATACTTTGCTACCCGAGGTGCCGCCGAGGAAGTACATGCGGACGAGGTCCACTATCCAGGAACCTACATCGCTGGCGGATTCAACCGGCTGGAAAGTCAGGTCGCTGGGAGGACGATCGTCAATGAGGACTTAGTTAACTTTCCCAACTGGCTGTGTCTGACTTTTCGCCCTGAGGACGGCGAATGGCTTGACCTCTTGCGCATGGAAATCCTTTCGTATCGACAGGAGTTGCACCTTCGGGAGGGCATACTAATCCGGCGGTTCCGGTTCCGGGATGGACAGGGGAGAGAGACCTCTGTTGTGAGTCGGCGCCTGGTCCACATGGGCGATCCTCACCTTGCTGCCATCGAGTACAGCATCACGCCGGAGAACTGGTCCGGACAGATGCGAATTCTCTCAACGATCGATGGATCGGTGACCAATGCGGGCGTCGCCCGGTATCAACAGCTTAGTAACCAACACCTTCGCATTGTGGGGAAGGGAAGCGTGGAACGCGAGGGGATCTACCTACATGTACAGACGAGCCAGTCCCGCCTTGAGGTTGTCGAGGCTGCCCGGACCGAACTTTTCTGCAACGGGAAGCAATTGACGCCCGAGGTTCGTACGGTGAAAAAAAAAGATTCTATCGGCCAGGAATTCACTGTTAAGGTGTGCGGAAACGAACCCATAACGGTTGAGAAGATCGTCGCACTGTATACTTCTCGGGATCGCGGCATCACCGAGGTTGCACAGGACGCTCGTCTGGCCGCAGCTAAGTGTGGGCGTTTTGAGAAGTTGCTTCAAACGCATCATCAGGCGTGGAAGAAGCTTTGGAGGAAGTTCGATGTGTCCCTCGATGTCTCGCCAGAGGCCGACCATGGTAGTTATCCAATCCAGTTAATCCTGCGCCTTCACATCTTCCACCTGCTTCAGACCGCCTCCTATAACACTATTGGCCTTGACGTGAGCATACCAGCTCGGGGGCTCCACGGGGAAGCGTACCGAGGGCACATCTTCTGGGATGAGGTTTACATCTTTCCCTTTTATAATTTACGTCTTCCAGAGATCACGCGGTCCCTCCTTCTCTACCGCTACCATCGACTCGACATGGCTAGATTGTATGCCAAGGAAGTGGGATTAAAGGGAGCCCTGTTTCCCTGGCATAGCGGTAGCAACGGTCGGGAGGAGACTCAACTTGTCCACCTCAACCCGATGTCTGGCGATTGGGACCCCGATCACAGCAGGCTGCAGCGTCA
>JAUWYG010000018.1 GCA_030615945.1 Candidatus Bipolaricaulota bacterium
TCTGAAAACTGCGGGCGGTAAAATCGGCAAAAGCGCGGTCAACGGCACGATCGATCAGGTAGTATCCTACGACTGTAGTGAGGACGATGATCAGAACAAACGAAAGGAGCAGCTTCAGTTGAAAGGAAAGCCGGTTGAAGAACCTCATAAAGGCCCTCCTCTAGATACCCCGCAGCTTGCTAGGGCGAGGAGAGCAGAGATTCGTCGTAGACGAATTGGCTTATTGTTTGTACGGGCTACACGAATTCTCGTAAGGGGAAACCATTCACCGTCGGAGACAAGCTCCGACGCTACGAAAAGCTGGATGTAGCGTCGTACCTTGCCTGCCTGTGCGTGTCCCTGTCTGCGTCGCGGATGCGACAGGCAGGCGCACGCAGACAGGTGTGCGACGTTGCTTCCAATGCGACAAAACCCTACATTAAATTGTAGCATGAACTTCAACTCCGGTCAGCTCTTTAGCCTCTGCTTTTCAATGCCCCGCAGCTTACTGCGGGGTTCTTTACCCTTCCTCCCCGCCTCTTGCAAACTTGTAGCCCACACCAAATACAGTCAACACGTAGCGCGGGGTCTTGGGATCAGGCTCAATCTTCTGGCGAAGCCTCTTTACATGGGAGTCGATCGAGCGCTCGAAGCTCTCATACGTGGTTCCGCGCAACGCTTCTAGCAATTCCAGCCGGGTGAAGACGCGCCCCGGGTGCTCCATCAAGAATACTAGTAGATCAAACTCCATTGGGGAAAGTTCAACCCGGCGGCCGCTGAGCCAAGCTTCATGTTGATCTATGTCTACCCGGATATCACCGAATTCAAGCACCGCCGGTTTACCAGGATCGCCCTGCGAGCGACGTAAGACGGCACGCACACGCGCTTCCAGTTCCCGCGCACTGAACGGCTTCACAACGTAGTCGTCGGCCCCCAGTTCCAACCCTTTGATCCGATCCCCTTCATCGGCGCGCGCAGTCAGCATGATGATCGGCACATTCGATTGTTGGCGAATGCGCTTCGCTACCTCGACTCCGTCCAGGCCCGGAAGCATCCAATCCAGAACCACCAAATCCGGCCGATAGGTATTGAACTTGGCAAGGGCTCCGGTCCCATCAGCCGCTGTTGCGACATTGAAGCCGGCTTGCTCCAAGTAGCCCTGGACCAACTGCAGTACCCACTCCTCATCGTCTACGACCAAGATGCGGTTGTTCATCCTACCTCAAAAGTATACAGCCGTAGTGACACATGCAACCTCTCTTCACAAGATCGATATATCTTCTTCATTGTGCCAAGGAGTTACTAGCTACCAGTTCCGACATGAGAAAAGATGAATTCATACTGGTTAAGTGGATCAAATGTTGTCTTTTAACTGGTGAACGGCAAAGACGACTGTTCCCCCACCGGTCCGCTCGTAAGGATCGAGGCACTGTAAGTACACTGTATCCTCATCACCAAGGCCGAGTACCTGTGGTGGCGTGCCCTTACTGAGTGCGACGTAATAGGGAAGCAATGCTGTCAAAGCATGCAGGCACAGCGGCTGCTTTGTCTGCAGCTTGTAGCCCTCCTGGACGCGGAAGTCATCGCCCACTCGGTACACCGGGCAGTGACCTTTGACTTCGACCACCTGCACCTGCAAATCCGGAACGTTCATTTCTTACCTCCTGATGCTTTTCCTCGTAACTACTGTGTAAGGGTTCAATGAAAGGGATGCAAGGAAGCTTTCACCGAGAATCATTCTGCCCATTTCGGATATCCGCTTCATTCCTCCTACTCGGAAAAGAGATTTGCCTTCCAGCACCTCCCTAGACTAGGATGTGACCAGTAGGAAGGGACCGAGAATACGGTCATGGGAACAGCTTTTACAATGAACGCCAAACCGCCACGAGGAAGAGCATCAGCTTCTCTCTCTTGTTCAGGGTCGGGCGAGTGCGCAACGTGTCGAAACCGCTCTTTTCAATCTTTTGAAGGATAGCCAACCCTCCACGAGAGAAGAGAGCAATATCGACCTTAAGATGCCCTCGAACCCGGTCGATCAGTGGCAGGCCGGCCTTGAAGTATTCTTGTGTCCGTTCCACCTGAAACCGCAGGAGCTCTTTGAACGACGCGTCGGCCCGATCGGCGGCAAGATCGACCTCCTCCACTCCGTAGCGCACCATTTCATCTGACGGGAGGTAGATCCGGCCCATCTCGTAGTCGCGTTTTACGTCCTGCCAGAAGTTTACAAGCTGAAGCGCGGTGCAGGTTGCGTCAGAAAATGCGAACAGGTCTTCATCATGATAGCCAAATAGCATGAGGAAGAGCCTTCCCACCGGGTTGGCCGAGTAATCACAGTAATGGAGAAGCTCTGCGAAGTTCTCGTAGCGGGGCTTTCGCTGATCGATTCGGTTCGCCTCGATCAGCTTTAAAAATGGCTCTTGTGGGAGGTTAAATCGGTCGATTGTCCTTTTAAGGGCGACGAGCACGGGGTGGCGGGGGGGGCCACTGTAGGCTGCGTGGAGCTCTTCTTCAAAGCGATCGAGGAGGGCGTCCCGATCCCCTGGCGCTTCGTCTCCGACGTCGTCGACCGTGCGACAGAAGGCATAGAGCGCGACCAGATGAGGCCGCATCCTCCACGGAACAAGCCAAGAGATAAGGGTAAAGTTCTCATAATGGGTACGGGCAAGGCGGACACACAGCGCATAGGATTCGGAGAAAGGAGGGGCGACCCCAGGAAGCTCGATCAGCGTAGCGAGGTGCTCCTCTAGCATCCCTGCACTTGCACGATGATCTCGCGCTCACGCGGCCGATCGAGTTCGATCAAGAAGATCCGCTGCCACCTACCCAGGAGGAGTTCTCCCTCGGCCACGGGGATCGTTTCACTCGTCCTCAACATCAGGTGTTGGCAATGGGCATGGCCGTTTGGGCACTCGTCCTTAGTCATATTCGCCGTGCGGATGACGAAGTCGTTGTGCTTGTAATCGGCCTCTCTCGGAGCGATTCTCTCCAGGAAGTATGTCATATCGCGAAGAAGGAGGGGCTCATCCTCGTTGATCTCGATCGCTGCCGTGGTATGGCGAGAGAAGACCAAGACGGATCCATCGCGAATACGGGAGCGACCCAGGATCTCCTCCACCTCTTCTGTGATGTCGATAAACTCTGGGGCTCTGCTGGCCGTCCTTCGAATGATCTCGCTGTGGGCTCTCACTCTGGAGCCTTCTTCGGTACGCACATGCATTTCCATAGTTGTTAGGAGATTTAAACAATCTCCGTTCCCTCCTTTGTCGTTCGCTCTCCTTCATAGGTTCTTAGTCGCAACACGACCTCCGCGATCACATCATCCGGGGTGGAGGCCCCGGCAGTCACCCCAAACCGGTTAACCCCGGCAAGCCATGCCTCTTCGATCTCGGCCGCTGATTCGATGTGGTAAGTCGGGATTCCTGTTTCACGGCAGGTCTCAGTGAGCTTACGCGTATTTGCCGAGGAGCGACTCCCTACTACAATGAGAGAATCCACCTGTTGCGCCAGTTCTCTGGCTGCCTGGTACCTCCGGCCGGTCTCCGGACAGGTGGTATCAATGATGCGAATCTCTGGGACTTTACCAATCTGTTCCTTGGTAATCTGTTGTGCGAACTCGGCGAACAGCTTCGGATTCTTCGTGGTTTGAGCGATGACCGCGATCCCTTTGACACCTGGCGGAACATCGATCTTGGATGTTTGAGTGGCCACACCTTGACCGCGGGTCCAGGAAAGGATCCCTTTTACTTCAGGGTGTTCCGCCTCCCCGTAGAGAACAACGAAGAAGCCGTCATTCACCAAGGCAGCGGCTGTCTGCTGGGCACGGCGAACGATCGAGCATGTAGTATCGATCAGGCGCAGTCCACGCCCACGTATGTCCGCGTACACCTCCTCTCCTGCCCCGTGCGCGGTAATCGCCACCGCCCCACCTGGGGGGACCTCATCCAGGCTCTGCACCAACTTAGCCCCTTTGCTCGCCAGAGCCTCGACGACATGGGTATTGTGGACAATCGCTCCCAAGGTACATAGGGGGGCATTATTATCGAGTTCGGTTTCGATCATCTCTACAGCTCGGCGGACCCCAAAACAGAAACCGAAGACCTTCGCCTTCACGATCTCCACGGTTCCTCCATACGTAATTGATTGAGCGATTTCGTGATTGGGTGATTGAGTGATTTAACACCGCGATCTCCCGATCTATCAATCATCCGATCATTCAATCTCTCAAGCCCCCAATCATCCAGTCTTCCAGTCATCCGATCTCCCGATCACTTAATCACCCGATCATTCAATTTGCAACGCCCGACGGTAACGAGAAAGAGCCATCAACGGGAAGACGTCCCGATACAGGTGATAGTTAATCATGAAATCCATTGGAAAGCCGGTGCCAGTAAAGTACGGTTCATCCCAGCCACCGTCTTCCTGCTGTGTCCTGATCAGATAATCGATCCCCCGATGGGTGACTGGCTGCTCTGTCTCGCCAGCAGCGATCAATCCCAGGAGCGCCCATGCGGTCTGTGAGGCGGTGGATGGTCCTCTGCCTCGCCACTTGGGGTCAGAGTAACCCTCGATTCGCTCCCCCCAGCCACCGTCCTCGTTTTGATGGGCGATCAACCAGGCGACCGCACGGCGGACGTAGGGAGCATCCATCTCCTCACCAACCGCGGCGAGTGCCGGGAGGACACAGCCGATACCGTAGGTGAGGTTAACCCCCCAACGACCGAACCAAGCGCCATCTTCTTCCTGTTCTCCTCTAAGGTAGCGCAGTGCACGGTCGAGTGGCCGAAATCCCTTGCGATAACCGAGTCTTCCCAACAGTTCGACGATATGGGCCGTCACATCGACCGAGGGCGGATCGATCATCTCCCCAAAATCCGCAAACGGAATCTCGCGCAACAGTGTCCGGGTGCTGTTCCGATCAAAAGCCCCCCAACCGCCGCCCCGACTCTGCATCGCCAACAGCCACTCAAGGCCACGGTCGAAGGCCTGCTTTTTTCTTCTTGCAGGAAGTTTGGCTCCCATTAGGGCTATCATCACCACCGCTGAGTCATCGGTATCGGGATAGATGTCATTGGCAAACTCAAAAGCCCATCCGCCTGGTCGACCCTTACAGTGCACCTGCCAATCGCCATCAGCAAAAATCTGCTCATCAAGCAGCCACTCGCCAGCCTTTACAAGAGCCGGGTGGTCCGCGGGAAGCCCGGCGTCTTCTAGCGCAAGCATCGCAAGCGCGGCGTCCCAAACAGGGGAGAGACACGATTGCAGCCGAAAGGTTCCCTCATCTTCGATAGCAAACCCCTTCTCCCCATAGAACCCGGCCAGTCCCTTCTTCAATACTGGGTGGTCCATCTTATAGCCAAGGGCATGAAGTGCGACCAGAGAATAGACCCACGGTGGCTGGATTCCGCCCCAAGAGCCATCCTCCTCCTGGCGCTCCAGGATCCAACGCTCCGCTGCCTGGATCGCCCGCTTCCGGAACGGCTTTAATGGAAGCCGATCGTAGACCTTAAGCATCCTATCAGCGAAGGCGAACGCTTTTGCCCAACGGGAAGCTTTCTTGGGAAGCGATCGATTAGCTCGCTCAACTCCGCGAGCGATTAATTCGTCAATATGGGCCCAACGGGGAAGGGGGAAGACCGGCCTAAGTGATTGAATGACGGTCATCGGAACAACGGTCCCCCGTGCCCAACAGCCAAACGAGTAGATATTCACGGGAAACCAGCGGGGAAGAAGGATCAACTCAGGTGGCATCATCGGGGTTTTGCGCCAATCCCATTCCCCAAGAAGAGCCAACCAGATCTTGGTGAAGACGCGTGCGCGCTCCATTCCTCCTTGTGAGAGAATAAACTCGCGTGCCTTAGCCATCTCCGGTTCTTGCAAGGAGACCCCAGCCATCTTCAGCGCGAGATAGGCCTCGATCGTTGTGGAGAGATCCCCGTCCCCGTCGTACCAGATCGCCCACGTCCCATCCTCGCGCTGTTTCCTGCGCAAGTAAGCCGCGATCTTTGTCCACTCTTGCTTGTCGGCTACGCCAAGGATGTGAGTCAAAAACAGGTGCTCAGAAGTGATCGTCACATTCGATTCGAGCTCCCCCCACCAGTACCCCTCGTCGTATTGGAGCACAAGGAGGTGAGACACCGCCTGCTCGATCACCCGATTAAGATCACTTTTCACTGCCGAAGGAGCGATTAGCGAACGGTTGAGTGCAGATTCACTCACCTTAACTCCCCTTCTCCTTCAGGTATCCCTGCACAACGCGGACGACCTCTTTTGCAAGCCTCTCCTCAGGGACAGCGTGGCATGCCGCTTCTCCAGCAACGTAGATCGTCCCGTTTCCCCGGCCACCAACAAGGCCGATATCCGCATCCCTCGCTTCACCAAGGCCGTTCACCACACACCCCATAAGAGCGATAGTCAACGGTTCCATCACATCCGTGAGTTCCTGCTGCACCGATTGCGCGATCGTGAGAAGGTCAATCTTCGTGCGACCACAGGTCGGACAGACCCGGTAGGTGATCCCTCTTTTTCTCAAACCGAGCGAGCGGAGGATCTCGTAGGCGACGCGCACCTCCGCCACAGGATCCCCAGTGAGAGAGACACGAAGGGTGTCTCCCAGTCCCTCAGCAAGGAGAATCCCCAGACCGACCGCGGAACGGATCGCTCCCCCCCAAGGAGTCCCCGCCTCGGTGATCCCCACGTGGAGGGGATAGTCGACCTCGCGAGCGATCCGTCGATACGCTGCGATCGTCATCGGCACATCAGTTCCTTTGAGCGATATTACGATCTCGGTAAAGTTAAGGCCTTCGAGAAGGCGGACCTCCTTTAGGGCGCTTTCCACCATTCCCTCCGCGCTCGCATGGCCATCGGAATCCAGAAACTCCTTAGCTAGTGAGCCAGAGTTGGCCCCAACACGGATGGGAATCCCTGCCTGCTTTGCTGCTTGTACCACTTGCGTGATCTTCTTCGGGTCGGTGATATTCCCTGGGTTTAAACGCAGCTTGTCGACCCCAGCGTCGATCGCTGCCAGGGCGAGGCGGTGGTCAAAGTGTATGTCCGCAACTAGCGGAATCGCAATCTGCTCCTTGATCTGAGGAAGCATTCCCGCTGCCTTATAATCCGGCACAGCAACACGGACTATCTCACAGCCGGCTTGTTGCAAGTGCTCGATCTGAGAGACGGTCGCTTCCACTTGGCGGGTGTCGGTGTTTGTCATCGACTGGACAACGATCGGGGCCCCACCGCCGATCTTGACCCCTCCCACCATAACAGCACGTCGTGTCACACTAGCCTCCTACCGAGATTGTTTGCCACTGCGGGAATCGCTTGCCCAATCGCCCTGCCCGCGATCAAGGAGAGGCGAAGAAGTCGCAGGGTAACAACCGGGTGACCAAGGATAGAAAGAGAGAATGTTCGGCTTAAAGCAAACGGCAAAGCACAATCGGCCGGATCGAGTATAGCCCGCAACGACAGGAAACCAATCTTCTTTGAGTCTGCCCATCGGGCGAGCACTCCGCTCTCCATGTCCACCGCAATTGCTCCTTCTTCGCGGAGGCGTCGCTTCTCCTGCGCGCTTTGCACAATCCGGGATGAGGTTTTTACCACCCCTGTTACAAAGCCAATCTTTGCCCTTGCTAACGCTTCCACAGCTTTGTCAAGCAGTGAACGATTAACCGCAATCATCTCCCCATGGTGATGGATGGCCTCAGCAAGGACGAGGTCACCCGGTCCCAGACGTGGGGCAAGCCCACCGCAGAAACCGGTGGAGAGAATCAATTCCGTGGATTTAAGGTCAAGCATTTTCTCCTCCAGGGATCCCACTGCCGCTTCCCCCATCCCTGTGCGTACCACGCGCAGACCAGGAAGAGACGGGACCCAAGCGATTTCGGTTCTGAAACAGGCGCATACCACGATCACCCTCTCCGTTCCTCCAAAGCCACAGTGAGTAAGTCACGCGGGTGGGAAAATGCCTTTAAGATGCTTGCCCCCTCGAATGATGAGTGCATCATACAGTTTGTGCAGCGGCGATCCTTCCCAGGCCCATACCGTTCCCACAGCTTAGGGTCAAACAGCTCCTCCACATCGTCGGTATGCTCATCGGCGAGGATGTAACAAGGCTTCCTCCACCCAAGCACTGTGTAGGTAGGCGTCGTCCAGGCAGCGCAGTCGTATTCCCTCTCACCGCGAAGGAAGTCAAGATAGAGCGGGTTGTTATAGAAAGGAAAAGCTCTGCTAGGATCAAGCACTTTACGGAAGACGGCGATCGATTCCTGGCGCTTTAAGAACAGCTCCTTACCTGAGACATCCTCGTAAGCGTAGCCAGGGGAGACCATCAAACCTTCTATCCCCATCTCAGTGAGGGTGAAAAAAAGCCGGTGCAGGTCTTCCACGTCCGAGCCGTGAAACAGGGTGCTGTTAGTATTGACGCGAAAACCCCGCACCAGAGCCTCGCGAATCCCAGCGATCGCCTCTTCGTATGTGCCATCATGGCGTGTCACATAATCGTGAATCTTTTTTGTCCCATCGAGATGGACCACGAACGACAAATAAGGAGAGGGACTGAATAGGTCAAGCTTTTCTCTTAAGAGAAGACCATTGGTGCATAGGTAAATAAACCTCTTCTCATCAACGATAGCGCGGACAATATCTCCAATCTGCTCATGTAAAAGTGGCTCCCCGCCGGAGATAGAGACAACTGGAACTCCAGAGGCGTGCACGGCACCAAGCGACTCCTCGACCGATAACCTGCGCTTTATAACATCTTTGTACTCTATAACCCGACCACAACCGATGCAGCGCAGGTTGCAGGCTTCAAGTGGCTCGATCATAGTGACAAAGGGGAAGTGTTTCCTCCGTTTCATCTTCTGGGCCATCAGGTACCGGGCCATCTTGAGGTCAAGCTTTACCGGGCGTCTCATTTCTCCCTTATTGCCATGTAGTCGATTAATTCCTTCATCTCCTCTTTACCCCTTTGAGAGAACGGGATTTTGGCAAGCCAAGTTCCCGCTCGGTCCAGGTGATCGGCGATTTGCTCTTCTGCGAGGCTGCGGACACCCAATCGCTCCATCACGGCAATGACGCACTTCACGTCCTGCGCGAGGATCTTCTCCTTGGCATAGACCTCCTTAAGGATCTCTCGCTCCTCTCCGCTGGCGCGCGCCAGGGCGATCGCCACCGGAAAAGATTTCTTCTTACGGCGGATGTCAGTTCCCTGCGGTTTTCCAGTGATCACTTTATCACCCCATATTCCTAAAAGGTCATCGCGGATCTGAAAGGCCCTACCAAGTTCTTTTCCCATTTTGCCTAAGTCCTTTACCACACCGCTTGGGACACAGGCGATGAGCCCCCCCATGCGGAAGGCGCAGCGAATCAGGGCACCGGTCTTCTTGTCGATCATTTTAAGGTACGAGTTCACCCCCACCGCTTTACCCTCAAAGTCAAGGTCGAACCCCTGTCCCTCGATCATCTCGACTGTCGCCTCCATAAGGACTGACATAGCTTCTTTCCCCACGGTGAGCGCCTGAGTGACGGCAAGCGCTTGCATCAGGTCACCGAGGTTGATCGCTTGCGCAACCCCGTACCGCTTCCACACCGTCGGTTGCCCTCGCCGCGTTGGATCGCAATCCTGAATATCGTCGTGGATCAAAGAGAAGTTATGAATCAGCTCCAGCGCAAGCGCTCCTTTAAGTGCTCGGGCCATTTCTCCTCCCAGTTCCTCGGCGGTGAACAGGACCAGACTTGGTCTCAATAGCTTCCCCATATTCTTGGCGGGCGTACCGCGCTCATCCTCAAGCCCCACGTGGTAGCGCAGGATCGCATAAAGGAGCGATTTCCCTTTAAGGGAGTTTAAAAGGCCCTCTTCAATCTGGGCACGGTAGCGCGTAAGAATTCTGGGAAGCGTCATCCTTCCCTCCCTGGAGGTTGAAGCCACACCAGTCCCATCTCCTCCGCTGCTTGGACTAGTTCCGCCCCGCTGTGGACGCCGAGCTTTCTCATCAGACGAGCACGGTGGTTCCGCACTGTATGAAGGCTTCGCGATATAATCTGCGCAATCTCACTGTTTCTCTTTCCTTCTGCGATCAGTTGCAGGATCTCCCTCTCTCGTGGAGTGAGTCGTTCCTCGCTCACTGTAGCTGAATCTACATCACTCCCCGTCGGGAAGTAGTGCTCTCCCCCTGCCACCGCCTCGATCGCCCTGATCAGGCGTTCAGGAGCTTCCCCCTTCAGCACATATCCCCAGGCCCCGGCTTGGCGAGCATGAGCGATGTATCCTTTATCGTAGAACATCGAGAGAATGATCACCCGCGTCTGCGGCGAGCCCTTTACGATCTGGCGCGTCGCCTCAAGTCCATTTAGAAGCGGCATCGAGATATCAACCAACGCCACATCAGGGAGGAGCTTTCTCACCTGCCTTACCAACTCGTAGCCATCCTCCGCCTCACCTTCTACACAGATAGAGGTAGAGGAAAGGAGGGCCTTGAGCCCTTGACGGACAAGGGTATGATCATCTCCCAGCACCACCCGTAGCGGCCTCATCTTTAAGCTATTCTACCCTAGAAGGTTAAATACAGGAATGGGGAAGATGTATCAATCGGCCCATTGAAGGCCGGTTCGTTTCGCGTAGGCAATGAGGCCGGCCTGGGTGTGGATCTCCAGTTTATCCATCAGGCGTTGGCGGTGGTGTTCGACCGTCTTGGGACGAATAAAGAGGGTGGAAGCGATCTCATCGTTGTTCTTTCCTACTGCGATTAAAGAGAGAACCTCCCTCTCTCGCTGGGAGAGCGGCTTTCCCGTGGGGAGAGTATCCCCGCGTGCCGCAGTTCGAATAGCGGCGTACAACTCCTCAGCCGAGGCTGCCTTGGAGACAAGGCCACGTGCTCCCTGCCTCACCGCGGCATGGGTGTACTCTGGCTCATCATACATGGAGAGAACCAGGACGTGCGTATTTGGCGAAGCCTCCATAATGCGGGAAATAGCGGTAATCCCATCGAGATGCGGCATAGCGATGTCCAGTAGGATAATATCTGGCATTACCTTTCGCGCCAGCTTCACAGCGGCAATCCCATCCTCCGCTGTTCCTACAACTTCGATCCCTGCGTCGGAGGAAAGGAGACGGACGAGCCCCTCCCGGACGAGGGCATGGTCGTCAGCGATTGCAACCCTAATCGGCTTCATACGGAACCTCCGCTGAAACAAGCGCGCCGCACCCCGGGGAGGAGGTGACCTCCATCCTTCCGCCAGTCACATCAACCCGCTCCTTGATCCCGCGCAGGCCAAGCCCCTGCGGATCCTGTGGCCGAAACCCGATCCCATCGTCCTTGACCGCCAGGATAACCTTTCCCAACTCCCGGTGGAGAGTCACGACGACGTGCTTTGCCTGAGCGTGTTTCTGCACGTTTCTGATCGCTTCCTGGGCGACGTAAAAGAGGAGGCTCTCCACTGGCCTGGGCAGGCGCTCACCCTCCTCCAGATTTAAGTGCATCTCAAACCCGCTCGCCGCCTTCACCATCTCGCCGAGCCGGCGGAGCGAGGGGAGGAGACCAAGATCATCGAGGAGCGGCGGACGAAGTGAATAGGCAAGGGTTCGTGTCTCTGTGACCGCCTGATCGATGATTCCGAGAACCTCCTTTGCCTTATCGGGAGAGATCTCGTCCTTCAGTGCGGCCAGGTGAAGCTTGACCGCGGCAAGAGATTGGCTGAGGTTATCGTGTAGTTCTCTAGCAATTCGCCGCCGCTCCTCCTCGTGCGCCGATAAGAGGCGCTGCGACAGCTCGGCGAGCTCGTTCTCCCGCTTGGCAAGAGCGCGGTTCTTGCGGGCGTAGATATTGGTGAACGAACGGACGGTATAGGCTAGCACGCTGTAGATTCCCACTGCGCCGGCGAGGATCGTGGTCAGGTTGTAGGAGAGACTGCGGTAAGGGGCGTCGTGGATGGGGAAGAGGAACTGGTGGGGGATAACTCCGGCGTACTCGAGCAGGACAAGAAGCGAGTAGAGGAGGATGACGAGCGCTGTGACGAGATACCCCTGCAGCTTTGGGAGAAAAAAGTTAGCGTAGATCACAGTGAAAAGATAAAACACGATCCCGATCCACTCGCTCCCCCCCATCAAGTGGACAAACAGGGTGATAAGGACGATCTCCACAACGAAGAACCCAGCATGCACCCAGTGAAGCGATCGTTCACTCCGCTGTCGATTGACCAGGTATTGAAAGGGGAAAGTAATGAGAAACCAGGCGAGCGGGGCATAGAAGAGCGGATTTAAGTAGCTGATCCGGCTTGTTAGGATCACCACAAGGGCCACCGCGGCGAAGACTCCCAGGGTGATCCGCCGGGCGAGGATCGTCCTTAAGACGGTCCCTTTCAGTTCAGCAAAGGGTTGTTCTCCCATCATCCTGTTCAGAAAGGCGGCCTTTTCGCCGCGGTTTGCTACTCCAGTTTGGGAGGAAGGACGATTTTGCCGAAGTTCTTCTCGTAGCGCTGAATATTCTCACCTACCGCCTGGTAGAGGCGTTTCATGTGTCCAGGATTGAGGATCACCCGAGAAGTGAGAAGCGCTTGGTCGGCCTTTGGTGTCTGAGTCTGAGGGTCAACGAACAGAAAGTCGATGACAAACTCCTCCTTACGGTGAGAGATCAAAGCCAGATTGGAGTAGATCCCTCGCCTCGTATCGTTGTCCGCTGTGATACGCATCTGCCGATCTGCCATCCCTTATCCACCTCCGCATATAAAAGAGATGGTAGCTCCGTGTATATCTATCGGCAACTCAAGGGCGCAGGAACCGCGTGAAGAAGCGCTCGATCGTCTCCTTATGATGCCCTGGCAGGAGGATGTGATGGTTCCCCAGTGGAGCGGTAAGAAGCGGATCGACCGGTTCGGTCACCGAGAGGGTGACTTGGGTGCGGCAGAGGTCCTCCCGCTGAGAGGCGCTCTCGATCGTCCCTTGCCGCACGAATAGATTCTCAAAGCGCTTTCCGCCAAGACGGAATAGAGTACATGGCCCTTGCGGGACCTCCGCGGCGATCCCCACACCGATCCCGGACTCAAAGTGGCTGCGAATCGCATAGCTTGTCGCAAGCGATAATGGACAGGTGCAGTGGGCAACGGTGACCTGTCTTGTGGATGTATCGACCGAGACGATGTTCCCCATAAATGCGGCCTTTTTTGATAGGAGGGACCCTAGGTAGAGGGAGAAGAGGGCTTGCAGGTCTCCCTCGCAGCCAGCGGGGATCTTCTCGTCGTTCAGGCGGGAGAGGGCGTAGCACCCGGTATTTTGAACACGCTCAACAAGATCGAAACAGCGGACAGTGCAAGCAGCAAGACGATGTTCCTCGATCATGGCGCGCAACGCGGTGTAAATGGCGACGGCTCCTTTAAGTTCCTCCTTGCTGGGCTCTGCTACACTCTGAGCTCCCTTACTGAAACGCGAGATCTCCCTCTTAGAAGGCTCAGTCGACTCGATCCTCTTGATCAGTTCGTCGATCCCGATCTCCACTAGTTCGATCCCCAGCCGCCCTTTCAGGAAAGCACGATCGACATCGCTTGCCACCAACCAGTCAGAGGGTTCACCGATAAGCCCGATTCGACTAAAGCGGAGATCCTCCCACGATGAGACCACTTTAAGCTCACGCCCCAAATCGGCAGCAATCGCCTGCGGCGAGCCAAATAGGATTCGCCCCTCACCACCGTCCCGGTGAATGCGGGCGAGGATCTCTAAACAGGCTGCAAGCGAGTTATGCCCCGGATGGGCGATCAAAAACGTCGGGGAGGGAAGCTGGGAAACAAGTTTCAACACCTCCCTCTCCACCCCTCCAGTCAGGACAAGAACAGCGATGAGCCCCTCACCGGAGGGGGCCGTCACCTCCTGCACGGTGAACCCCCCGGCTGTCCCAATCTCGGAGAGTAGATTCCTCTTAAGTCGCGTGGCCTCCCGCTCCTCATGCAAGCGCGAGGCGCACACGATAACTTCGACTCTATCCATACTCCGATCCTATGGGAGGTATGGTCCGCTTTAAGAGGAAGGGTCAACCTTACAGTTGGACACGCGTCACCTGTAAAAGCCCGGTTTGGAAAGGAGGTATCTCACCGCGTTCCTTGGATGAAAGTCCTGTTCTCGAGTTGAGCTTCAAGCGCGAGACTTCTGGCCGCTTTTCATCTTGCATACGCGGGGAGGACTCTGGTACGCTAAGAGCGAAAAAGAGGGGTGAAATAGATGGGTGATGGGTGGCTGAATTATCCGGTTTTGGGAAACGAGGTCTGGCGCTACGGTGCTGTCTTCCTGCTCCTTGTCGGGGCGCTCGTCTTCTACGGCCTCTCCCGCGTCCTCCTGGCGCGTCTCTCGCCGCCGGGGCGCGAAGAGATGGGTCGCCGGGCGATGCTCAACTTCCTCCAGCGTCTCCTACGGGGGATCATCCCGCTTTTAGTGGTATGGGTATCACTGCGGATCTTCCTCCTCCCCCCCGGGGTTCAGACCGTCATCGACCGGCTATTCGTGGCGGCGCTGACGGTCTTCATCCTCTACCTCATCACCAAGTTCGTTGACTTGATGAGCGCGGTCCTCAAGGTGAGGGCCGCCCGGACCGAATCGACCCTCGACGACCAACTGGTCCCGCTTCTGGGTAAGAGCCTCAAGTGGTTCATCTGGGGGATCGGTCTTTTGCTCTTTTTGCAGAACGTCCTCGGCTACGAAATCTCAGCCCTCCTCGCCGGCCTGGGGATCGGCGGACTGGCGATCGCCTTCGCCGCTCAGGATACGCTCGCCAACATCTTTGGGGCAGTGATGATCTTCATCGACCGACCGTTCAAGGTGGGGGATGCGGTCAATCTGGAGGGGTTCGAGGGGTCGATCGAGGCGATCGGCCTGCGCTCGACGCGTTTGCGCACGTGGGACGGGACCCTTGTGTCCATTCCAAATAGAACTGTGGCCTCCACTAACATCAACAACCTCGCCGCCCGGCCGATGCGGCGGACCAATTCCATCATCGGGCTTGTTTACGACACGTCCACGGCCAAGCTGGAGGAGGCCCTCACCATCCTCCGCGACGTTTTAGCGAACCATCCTGAAACCGGGCAGTATAGGGCGTACTTTAATCGATTTGGTGATTTTTCCCTAAATATCCTTGTACAGCACTGGTGCAAGTCGATGGATTATGAAGTTTACTTGCGCGCGCTGGAAGAGATCAACATGGAGATCAAGCGCCGCTTTGAGGCGGCAGAAATCGAGTTCGCCTTCCCCACCCAGACTCTCCACCTCAAGGCGGAGCAGATCTCGCTTAACAAGCCTTCTTCATAGGACGAACAACGCGACCACCAGGTTGACCAAAGCGGCAATGGCAACCGGAAGGGCCATCTTCTTAAGGAAGGCGGGCATCGAAGAGGAGAAGTACTCGACAGAGACGGAGATACAGGGGTGAATCGGAGTGATAATATAGCCGAGAAAGACGGCGAAGAAGGTCACGGCGAAGGCGGCGGCGGACATCACCCCGTAGGTGGAGATGAAGATGGGAATGATGATCGAAGCCGGCGTCTGAATCCGGCCAGTGACGAGTCCGAGGAGAAAGCCGATCACCACGCACAGAATGACCGGGGGAAGCGCGAGTGAGGCGATATTTTCCGGGGTCCCTGAGGCCCTAAACACATTTAAAAAGACGAACATGGCAAGGATGATCAGCGAGAACTTCCATGGCCGCATCTTCTGCGCAACCTGTCTGATATTGGCCCGGCCGAGCCGCCCGATCACTATCGCCGCGATGAAGCTCACCATAACGCCGACTGCCGTTCCGATTTCGGGATAGGGAAGCAAAAACGACCGTTTCATGATGAGGTCGAGGACCGGCGCCGCCAGGATGATAGCGAGGGGGACGAGGAGGCCAGCGGGCGAGAAACGCCCCGAGTGCCCTACCCGTCCGTCGACCCGCCGCAGAAGGAAGACATAACCGAGCAGGAGGTTGAGGAGGAGGGCCGGGCTGAGAAAGGGAATGACCCGGTAGACATCGAGTGAGGCAATCTTGGCCGATGCGATCAGGGCTGGACCCAGGGGGTAGACGAGATAAAGAGCGTGACGGAACCAAACGTTTGCTGCCGCTTTGACATCCGCTGGGGTCTCTGTTGCCCCCCGTTCGACGAGTGGAGCCGAGAGAAGAGCGCCGCCAGGCATGGGGAGCATTCCTAGAAGCGCGGGAGACAGCGCGAGGAACGGCCGACGCCCGATCCGCATGTTGGCCACGAGTCGCTCCATCTCTCCAGAGGCTTCCAGTGCCCCGCCGATCATGGGAATCAGGCCGACGACGAAGGCAAGGAGGAGAATCGACGGGTCGGCAAACGTCGTTACGAGGGCATCTCCCATCTGGGATGGAGAGAGGGTGAAGAGGGCGAGGACCACTGCGGCTGCGGCCATCCCCAACGCCAAGCTCCACCTGGAAATGACGAGGAGGAGAAGAATGGCGAGGCTAAATCCGATCCAGATGAGCATACAGTCCCTTCACACTGTGGCGTTATGCCGAAAATGGTACCCGATCTCGATCGTCCTTCCAACGGCGGCGCATGGTATCCTATGACAGTGCGTTTAGCACTTAGCAATAGAGAGGAGGAAGTAAGGATGGAGGAACTGGAAGGTGCAATTCGTGAAGCGTTGCTCGAGGATAAGCTTCCGTGCGCACGGGCGTTTGCCGTTTCGGAGAAACACGGCGTCTCACCTCGATTGGTCGGGCGTGAGGCAACACGCCTTGGGATCAGGATCTCGCGCTGCCAACTCGGCCTGTTCGGCTATGACGATTT
>JAUWYG010000022.1 GCA_030615945.1 Candidatus Bipolaricaulota bacterium
CCGACCGAGACAACGCGGACGAGATCCTTCCCCTTGTACTCCTCTTCGAAGTGGGCGGCCGCCCCCGATGCTTTCGCCGCTTCAAGTGACATCTTTTCGGTTTTGACCGGTAGGTCCTTCATAACGACGGTATTGGCGAGGTCCTCCACGCGAACGATCTCCTCGTCCGTCATTTTCTCGAAGTGGGAGAAGTCAAAGCGCAGCTCGTCATCAGAGACGTAAGAACCAGCTTGGATCACATGCTCGCCGAGCACCTGACGGAGGGCGGCGTGGAGGAGGTGGGTCGCTGTATGGTTGCGCTGGATTTGCTTTCGGCGGTCCTGGTCTACAACGAGACGGCAGCGATTACCAGCTGCGAATGTGCCCTCAGTAATCTCCACATAATGAAGATATGCACCGTGGAGATTCTTTTGCACGTCGATGACTTTGGCGTGGCCTAGCTGAGTAATGTTCTCGATCGTGCCGGTATCCGCCATTTGGCCACCTGCCTCGGCGTAGAACGGAGTCTGATCAAAAACAATCTCAGCGATGCTGCCGTTTTTGGAATATGCGCCGCGCACCTCCCCTTCCGCTTCCATGACCTCGTAGCCTAAAAAAATGCTTGCTCTTTCTTCGCCTCTTCGGGCCAAAACGACATCTACTGAAACAGAGGTAGCAGCTTCACGTGATCGGGTTCGTTGCTTTTCTAGCTCTTTCTGAAAACCTTCCGTATCCACTGCGAAACCCCACTCAGCGGCAAACTCCTCGATTTCTTCTGTCGGAACACCATGTGTATCGTAGAGTTCGAACATTACCTTGCCTGGGATACAGCCTTCTTGCTCAAACAAGTCGCGCTTTTCCATAAGCTTAGCCCGGCCCAATTCATGAGTTTGTCGGTAGAGGTTTTCCTCTGCTCGCAGTACCTTTCGCACAAGTGAGCGACTTTGTTCAATCTCGGGGTAAGTCGCGCCCAACATTTGAATGACCGGTTCAATCAACGACGGTAGTGAGTGTGGAGGGATCCCTAGGGAGTCAGCACAACGAATAGTTCGCCGGAAAACACGCCGTAATACGTATCCTCTACCTTCCTTGTTAGGCAACACGCCCGCAGCAATTAGGAAGGAGAGACCACGGATATGATCCGCGATCACATTGCGCTGTGTTGGAATCTCGTCAGCGGTCCTTCCGACTGCTGAGAGTGCCTCGATGGCTTCCACGATCGGTCCGAACAAGTCGATCTCGAAGTTACTGGCTACCCCCTGCAGTACGGCAGCGGTTCGTTCAAGGCCCATTCCAGTGTCGATGTTCTTCCGTTTAAGTGGAGCGAAGCTTCCATCATCCTTTGCCTCATACTGCATGAACACGAGGTTCCAGATCTCAGAGAATCGAGCGCACTCACAAGAGACACCAGGACAGTCCGGTCCACAGGCCTTGTCCTCTCCGGCGTCGTAGAAAATCTCGGAATCCGGTCCGCACGGTCCAGTTTCACCGACCGGTCCCCACCAGTTGTGTTCCTTTCCCAATCGGACAATTCGCTCAGGCGGTAGGCCGATGACATCCCTCCAAATAGCGTATGCCTCCTCATCCTCCTCGTATACCGATACCCACAGCCGCTCATGAGGGATCGACAGTTCCCTGGTAACAAACTCCCACGCGAGTTTTATCGCCCCCTCCTTGAAGTAGTCTCCGAAAGAGAAGTTTCCCAACATCTCGAAGAAGGTGTGGTGGAAGGTGGTTGCCCCGACTTTTTCGATATCGGTCATGCGGAAGCACTTTTGACACGTGACCACACGAGGGGAAGGCGGAGCGATCTGTCCCCAAAAGCTATCTTTAAACTGGACCATCCCCGCTGAAGTGAACCAGAGCGTTGGATCTTTGGGCACCAACGAAGCACTCGGGAGGACTTTATGCCCTCGCTTTGCAAAGTAATCAAGATATAGCTTGCGGAGTTGGTCGGTCTTCATTAGAACCCCTTTTGCAACGCGCAAGAATTCTAATAAGCCCCTCCCAGGAAATCAAAGCTTCCATCTTGGCGTTGCAATTCTTAACTCGCTATTGTAGACTGTAACTTCGATTTTCTTTGGTCTTGGAGTGATTTGTAGATCAAAATGAGGATGTTATGGGTGGTATAAGCCGATACATCGCGCAGCGGCTCCTGTTGACCATTCCGATGCTTCTCATTCTCCTGACCCTGGTCTTCCTTATCCTGCGGGTGATGCCAGGCGATCCGGTCTTGGCGATGCTCGGCGGCAGAAACGTATCTCCTGAGCTGATCGAGGTGTATCGCCACAAGATGGGGGTCGATCGTCCGATCCCGGTGCAGTACGCCGAATACCTTAACGGGATCATCCACGGTGACTTCGGAAAGTCATTCCGTACGAACAAACCCGTTGTGTGGGAACTGTTCCAGCGCTTTCCCGCTACATTAGAGCTTGCCGCATTCGGATTGCTGTTTGCCGCTCTTTTCGGGTTTACCACCGGTGTCCTTGCTGCTACTCGTGCCGATCGACCGATCGATCACGCCGTACGCATCTTCCACGTCGGTTCGTTTGCCATGCCTCTATTTTGGCTTGGGCTGATGTTGCAGGTGCTCTTCGCCGTGAAGCTTGGTTGGTTCCCGGTGGCGAGCCGACTCGGGGGACGGATCGCGTTTACTTTTGAACCAATCACTGGCTTTTATCTTCTCGATTCTTTGATTCGAGGAAACGGGGAAGTGATCGCCGATATCGCCAAGCACTTAGTCTTACCATCGATCACCCTGGGGTTTGCTCTAACCGGTTTGCTCGGGCGGATGACCCGGGCGAGCATGCTCGAGGTGCTCGACCAGGACTACGTTACCACAGCGAGGGCAAAGGGACTAAAAGAAAGGGTGGTGATCCTCGCCCATGCGCTACGAAACGCCCTCATTCCTATCGTTACCGTGTTCGGGCTTCAGTTTGCTATCCTCATGGGTGGGGCGGTCCTCACCGAGACCGTCTTTTCCTGGCCCGGAGTGGCGAGCTTCCTTGTTCGTAGTATCGAGGCGCGCGATTGGCCCGCAATTCAAGGGAGTATCGTATTCATTGCGATCTTTATCTCCATCATTAACTTAATCGTTGATGTCCTCTACTCGGTCATCGACCCACGGGTGAGGTATTAATTCATGCCAGAAAACACGGGACAAACAAAGATCGAGAATCCTACTTTTGTAATCGGGGTTATTCGCTGGATCGTGAGGCGACTCTCCAGTGGACGACATGCCCTGCGCAGACAGACCATCCTCAAGGTCGGGCTGATCATCGTGTTTCTTTTCATTCTCACCACAGGCTTGACGCAGATCGAGGGACTCACTCCGTATCACACGACAAAGTACCGAGACGCTCCCCGACTTCAAGGGCCTTCGGCCAGCCATTTAATGGGAACCGATCAGCTGCACCGCGACGTGTTCAGCCGGGTGCTGGCTGGGGGGAAGGCGTCCTTGATCGTTGCCTTCGGGGCGATTGCCCTAAGCATGACAGTGGGATCCGTCCTTGGATGGATCTCCGGGTTTACCGGTGGATTCCTCGACCGCGTCCTTTCCCTGACCATGGACGCGATTTACTCCTTCCCATCGATGATCCTTGCTATTGTTCTCGTCGCCATGTTCGGGGCAGGGATCGGGCCGATGATTTGGGCCGTTGGGTTTGTCTACATTCCCACGTACTTCCGTGTGACGCGCGCCGAGATCTTACAGGTTCGGGAGACGACATACATCGAGGCAATACGCGCCGTGGGGGCGAGCAACACCCGCATTATCCTTAGACATGCGGCTCCCAACACAGTGAACGCGATCATGGCCGTCTCCTCGTTCAACCTCGCTGATGCCATCCTCACTGTGGCAGCTCTTTCTTTCCTTGGCTTTGGTCTCCCTCCCCCAGCTCCCGACTGGGGGTTCGACATTCAAAACGGGCAGAAGTACCTGCAGTCGGGTTCATGGTGGCTGATTACCTTCCCTGGGTTGATGATCATCGCCCTTTCCCTCGGGTTCGGGTTGATTGGCGAGGGGATCAGCGATCTGGTCAACCCCAAGCGAAAGAGAAAACGGGTTTGACTTCCACGTCCCTCTATGTTAGACTAGTAGCTACACAGTGCACATTTCACAAGATCACAGGGAGGTGATGCCTACCCAGCAATATCAACAACGAAGAGAGGTTTACGGGAACCTATTGCAAGGAGGTACAAGAAATGAGGAAATTGTTAGGAGCACTACTTGTAGTTGGGCTCTTTGGGCTGGTCGCAGTGGCGCAGGAGCCCCTGATCATGGGAACGACCGACCGGGTCACCCAGCTTGCATTCGCAAACAGCTACGACCATTACAGCTGGCACGTACTTAGGTTAACCACCGACGCGCTGATGAAGCTGGATCCGGACACACTGGAACTGAAAGGGGGAATTGCTGAGTCTTGGGAAGCCTCGGCCGACGGAATGGTGTACACGTTCCACATTCGGCCAGGGATCACGTTCTGGGACGGCGCGCCGTGCGACGCTCATGCGGTCAAGTGGTCGCTTGACCGAACCCTCCGCCTGGATGGTCCTGAAGGCGGTGTTGGGCTGATCAAGGTCATCGATCACCTCGTCGTGATCGACGATCTCACCGTGAAGATCTACCTAACGATGGCCGACGCAATTTTCCTGCTGCGAATGGAGGAAAGCATGGCGCCGGCGCTGATCTACTCGCCGAAGACGACCCCTGAGAATGACTTTGCCAACGGTGTCTATGCTGGGACCGGCCCGTACAAGCTGGTCGAGCACGTGCCCGATCAATACGTGAAGTACGAAGCCTACGAGGATTACTACGGTGAGGCCCCCAAATCGAAGCTCCTCATTGAGAAGCTGTATTCCGATGCCGCGACTCTACGTGCGGCGATCGAAGCTGGGGATGTGGACTTCGTCTTCCGTACCCTCAGTCCGCAGGACATCAAGGATCTTGAGGCTAACCCGGACGTCGTGGTCAAACTCTTCCCGCCCAGCCCAGGGGTTCGCTATATACTGTTCAACGTCACCCAGCCCCCGGTGGACGATCCGCTGGTGCGGCAGGCGATCAGCTACGCCGTCGATCGGGCCGCAATCGCCTCGCAGGTGTTTGAGGGAACCGTGGACCCCATCTACACCATGGTCCCGATGGTCGATCCGCCGTTCTTCGGCGCGATCCCTGTTTTCCCGGAGCGTGACTTAGAGAAGGCGGTGGAGTTGCTCGCCAAGGCCGGGTATACCAAGGATAATCCGCTCGACCTTAACCTGTGGTACACCCCGAAACACTACGGGACGACCGAGGCTGACGTGGCCGCGGTGCTTAAGGGGAGCCTGGAAGAGATCGCTGCGATCAAGATCACGATCCAGGTCCTGGAGTGGGGAGCCTACACCGAGCGCATGTCGAGCGGTGGGTTTGACATGTTCTTGCTCGGCTGGCACCCGGATTACCTCGAGTCGTCGAACTTCCTCGCGCCTTGGACGACCGAGTCACCAGAAGGCTTGGGAACGAACTTCCAGGATCACCCCAACTACGAGGCCTACAAGCACATCATGGAGGTCGCCACGACCACCGTCGATCCGGCGAAACGGTCGAAGCTGTATCAGGCGATCCAGATGCTGAGCGTGCAGGACGTGATGTGGATTCCGCTGTGGGCGATGACCGACGAGATGGTCATGGCCTGGTTACCGAATGTCCATGGATGCACGCTAAACATCACCATGGATGTTAGGTGCGAACGGATCTGGAAAGACTAGTCACACAAACTCCGGACGGGGCCGATTACTCGGCCCCGTTTTTTTTTGGCGATCCTCCGGACGGTTGTCCTTGTCCAGTTAAAAGCAGATGATTATACTCCCCACGCCATGATATGAAGGGAGTGGTAGATGGTGTTAATCGAAGATATTCAAGCACGCGAAATCATCGACTCGCGTGGAAACCCTACGGTCGAAGTCGACGTCATCCTTGAGGACGGCTTCTTAGGCCGGGCCGCCATCCCATCGGGCGCGTCCAAGGGGAAATACGAGGCTCTGGAGCTGCGCGACGGTGATCCTAAGAGGTTCCACGGCCGCGGGGTCATGCAGGCCGTAAAGAACGTCATCCAGGAGATCGCGCCGGTCCTGATCGGCCAGGACGCGCTCGCCCAAGAGAAGATTGACCGGCTCCTAGTCGATCTCGATGGGACGAAGAACAAGACCCGCTTGGGGGCAAATGCGCTCCTTGGAGTCTCGCTGGCGACAGCCAGGGCAGCGGCGGAGAGCCTGGGACTCCCCTTCTTCCACTACCTTGCCGGAGCCAGAGAGCCGCTCCTTCCACTTCCCCAGATGAACGTGTTAAACGGCGGGCAGCACGCGGATAACAACGTTGATATACAGGAATTCATGCTTGTTCCCATTGGTGCCTCGACATTCCGTGAGGCAGTGAGGTACTGCTCCGAGGTCTTTCACACGCTTAAAGGGATCCTGAAAGGTAAGGGGCTCGCTACCTCGGTCGGCGACGAGGGAGGATTCGCCCCCAATCTTGGCGAGAATCAGGAGGCGTTGACGCTGCTCGTCGAGGCGATCGAGAAGAGCGGGTATCGACCAGGTGAGGATGTCGCTCTAGCAATCGACGCCGCTGCCACTAGCTTCTACGATGGCTCCTACCGATTCACCGTTGACGGCAGCTCAAAGCAGCTATCGGCTGAGGAACTTGTGGCTATCTATCAGGAGTGGGCGTCGTCCTATCCGCTTGTTTCGATCGAGGACGGGCTTGCTGAGGAGGACGAGGCCGGATGGAAGATCCTTACGGAGCGCCTTGGTGGGAAGCTCCAGATCGTGGGGGACGACAACTTTGTCACTAACCCTGAGCGGCTGCGCCATGGCATCGATGAGGGGATCGCCAACTCGATCCTGATCAAGCTCAACCAGATCGGAACCCTTTCAGAGACACTGAAGACGATGGATCTAGCCCATTTTGCCGGCTACACCTGTGTGGTTTCTCACCGCTCCGGGGAGACCGAAGACACAGCAATTGCCGATCTGGCCACTGGAACGGCATGTGGGCAACTAAAGAGCGGATCGATCTCGCGCAGCGAGCGCGTGGCCAAGTACAATCGGCTCCTGCGGATCGAAGAGGAATTTGAGCTGCGGCTGGCCTTGTGGCCGGAACGGTTCCGGCCGTAGGACCGCTGCACGGGAAGATGGGGGGGATGCGAACGAGCACGTACGAGTATCCTGCGGCAAAGCGTCAGGCTAGACGAGGTCGCCGGCATATCCTTGTGTGGGCACTCCTCGCCATATTGTGTCTGCTTGCCTTCCTCTATCTTGGTCGTACCTTTGAGATAAGGCGACTCCGAGGCGATCTGTCTATCCTAGCGCAACAAGCGTCAGAAGCCCTCGCCACCCAGGAGGAACTGCGGGCACGCCTTGCCCTGCAAGATGACCCTGCAATGATCGAGGAGGAGGCACGTAGATTGCTCGGTTTGGTGAAACCGGGCGAAGAAAAGGTCATCTTTATCGAAGGGGATTGAGGACGTTGACGGAGAAGTTTGTTCATTTACATACCCATTCCGAGTACAGTATTCTGGATTCCTCCTGCAAGATCCCCGCGCTCCTCGGCAAAGCCGTAGCCTGCGATATGCACGCCCTTGCTCTTACCGACCACGGGGTAATGAGCGGGGCGATCAAGTTCTACCGAGAGGCAAAGAAGCGAGGAATTAAGCCGATTATCGGCTGCGAGATCTACCTTTCTCCCGGGGGCCGGCGTGAACGCAGGGTGCGAAACGGCAAGAAGTACTACCATCTGGTCCTGCTCGCTACAAATCAGGAGGGGTACCGGAACCTCATCGCCCTTGTCAGCCTCGGCCATACTGAGGGGTTTTACTACAAGCCACGGGTTGATAAGGAACTGTTAAGGCGCTATAACACTGGGCTGATCGCCCTCTCCGCTTGTGAGAGCGGCGAGATTCCAATGCTCCTGCTTGCCGGCCGCGAGGAAGAGGCTGCAACTGCAGCGGCTAAGTACGCTGAGATCTTCGGGGAAGGAAACTTCTACATTGAGCTTCAGGACCACGGAACCGACCCGGGAAGGCTCCTTAAGGAGCGCTTAAGGAGGCTTGCTCGGTCGTTAGACCTTCCCCTTGTTGCCACAACTGACATCCACTACCTTTCTCCGGAGGACCGCCTTTCACACGAGGTGTTGCTGAATATCCGGGCGAACAAGAAGATCACTGACCCTGACCGGATGTCCTTTGACGGAGACGGATATCACTTTCGCAGCTCTGAGGAGATGGTGGAGCTCTTCTCCGATCTTCCGGAGGCGATCGAGAACACGTGCAAGATTGCCGAACGCTGTAACCTCGAGCTTCAGTTTGGTTCCACCATGATCCCACCGTTTGACCTTCCCGAAGGATTCGAGGATGCAGACGAGTACCTGAGGACCCTTGCCTATGAGGGAGCCAAGGCTCGCTTTGATACTGTGAGCGGCGCGGTAGGAGAGCGTCTGGACTACGAGCTTGGGGTAATTGAGAGGATGCATTATGCCACCTACTTTCTCATCGTGTGGGATTTTGTCCGCTTCGCGCATGACAGTGGCATACCGGTGGGACCCGGACGTGGCTCAGCCGCGGGGAGCCTTGTCTCCTACTGCCTCGGGATCACCCGAGTCGATCCTTTAAAGTACAATTTGATTTTCGAACGGTTTCTCAACCCCGCCCGCATCAGCATGCCGGACTTCGATATCGACTTCTGTGTCAAAGGCCGTGATCGGGTGATCGATTACGTGCAGGAAAAGTACGGTCAGCAGAAGATGGCCCAGATTGCCACCTATGACCGGATGGCCGCCCGTAGCGTGGTCCGTGACGTGGGACGTGTCCTTGGTGCCCCCTATCGAATGACTGACCGATTGGCCAAGCTGATTCCCTACGGCTACAAGCTGCAGACGGCGGTAAAGAACGTGGCTGAACTGAAGTCCCTCTATGAGGGTGATGAAGAGGTAGGAAAGATCGTCGACATTGGCCTACGCCTCGAGGGGTTAACGCGCAATGCCTCGACACACGCCGCCGGTGTGGTGATCGCCGCAGACGAGCTGATTCGCCATGTCCCTCTGTTGCGCTTGCCCGACGGGGAAATTGTCACCCAGTTCGACATGGGGGACGTAGAGGCAGTTGGGCTATTGAAATTCGACTTTTTAGGTTTGCGTAATCTCACCCTGATCGATGTAACCTGCTCTTCCTTGCAAGAACGAGCCGGGATCAAGATCGACGTGGATCAAATCCCGTTTGACGATGCAAAGACCATCAAACTGGTCCAGGAGGGGCGTACGGCTGGGATCTTCCAACTTGAGGGTACAGGAATGACGGCGCTTATACGGCGGGTGCAGCCGGACAGTTTCGAGGATTTGATCGCTCTTTTGGCCCTCTACCGCCCGGGGCCGCTGGAGAGTGGAATGACCGATGATTACGTGCAACGGCGCAGCGGTCGCCAGTCAGTGAGCTATCCTCATCCGAGTCTAGCGGAGATCCTTGAGGAGACTTACGGACTTCCGATCTACCAGGATCAGCTGATGTTGATGGCGCAGAAACTCGCCTCCTTCTCCCTTGCTGAGGCGGACATCCTGAGAAAGGCAATGGGGAAGAAGAAGAAGGACATCATGGCGAGCCTGCGCGAGAAGTTCATCGCCGGCTGTCGGACAAACGGGGTCTCCCAGGAGCTAGCCACTCAGGTATTTAACGATATGGAGAAGTTCGCCCGGTACGGGTTCAACAAATCTCACGCCACCGCGTACGCCATTGTCTCCTACTGGACCGCTTACCTGAAAGCCAACTACCCGACTCACTTTATGGCGAGCCTCCTTGCCAGCGTGCAGGGGGACACGGATAAGGTAGCGGAGTACATCGGCGAGTGTCAGAGGATGGGAATCGAGGTTCTCCCGCCAGACATCAACGAGAGCGAGTGCGACTTCACTCCGGTGAGCGATGGCCGAATTCGCTTCGGTCTCGGGGCGATCAAGCACGTCGGGAACGGGGCGATCGCCTTGATCCTTGCCGTGCGGAGAGACGGGTTTTCCTCCTTCTTCGACCTGTGCCAACGGATCGAAGGGGACGGAGTGGATCGGGAAACGTTGGAGGCGTTGATCAAGGCGGGTGCCTTTGACAGCCTCGGTGTCACACGCCGTGGTCTTCTCATGCGACTCTCGGAGGGGCTGGAGTTAATGCAGATTGCCCGCCGCGAGCGGCAGAGTGGGCAATGCTCCTTTTTCAACGGCGTGGAACAAACATTCGTAGAGCCGACCATCATGGATGAGGAGTTTCCTCAGGCCGAGCTCCTCTCCTTCGAAAAAGAGCTTCTCGGTCTCTACGTCAGTGCTCATCCCCTTGACCGCCACCGCGAGGCGCTCGCCCTCTATTGCACTCCACTCTCTGAGATCACCACGATCAAAGAGGGAGAGGGTGAAACCGTGGGTGGGCGGGTGAAGAAGCTTCGCCGAATCGCGACAAGAAATGGAAGCCAGATGGCCTTTCTCACCCTAGAGGATGGCACCGCTGAGGCTGAGGTGACGGTCTTCCCAAGGGTTCTGGAGACTGCCTACGACCTGTTGAACGTGGACCGACTCGTGGGCCTCAAACTCACCGCGGGGAATCGCAACGGCGAACTCAACCTTGTTGCTGACGAGGTTTTCCCACTCGACGAACTTGAAACACGCATGCGGCTCTCCGTCACCCTCACCCTGAAGGAGCCAGAGGTTGATTCAGAGGGGCTTGAAGCGGTCTCCACTTTGATGAAGGAGCACCCGGGAGAGGCGCCGGTTCTGTTCCGTGTGGAAGATGAGGGAGAAAGCGTCGAGGTGATGGCAGGGCGGAGCTTCTGTGTGCATCCCTCCTCTGAGCTGAAGGAGGGGTTGGAAGCGCTGCTTGGTGAGGGGCGGGTCCGCTTCCTAGACGGGGTAAGGCAATGAGCCTCCACCTGCGAGGGGGGCTTCGCTGGCTCTATCCTGGAATGCGGGTGAAGCGTTGGGCCCTGTTATCTCTTTTCTCGATGGGCCTTATCGTCTTTGCCGTACTTGAGATTGTAGGCAAAGAAAGGATTAAGGAGATCTACCGGCTCCTTCCGAAAGGGGAACTGGCTCGCTACGCTTTGGTCGCCGTCATTCTCCTTGTTGGGATCGGTGGGTTCGCCATAGGGGTAGCCTGCCTCGTTCGTTCGATCGCCCGTGGAGTCGCCCCCGGACGAGAGGAGAAACCCTCGGATCTTATCTACCGTACTCGTGTTCTTCAAAAAGGCCCGCGAGTTGTCGCCCTGGGAGGAGGAACCGGCCTCTCCACCCTCCTACGTGGATTGAAGGGGGGAACATCAAACCTCACCGCGGTGGTGACGGTAATGGACGACGGCGGGAGCTCGGGCCGCCTGCGGGACGAACTGGATGTGCTCCCCCCTGGCGATGTTCGCAACTGCATTCTCGCCCTCGCCGCGGACGAGGAAAGGATGGCAAGCCTCTTCCAGCACCGCTTCCGTGGAACGACTGACCTTAAGGGACACTCCCTGGGGAACCTCCTCCTGGTAGGGATAGAGCAAGCAACCGGCGGGTTCGACCACGCGATTGAGGAGATGAGCCACATCCTAAACGTGCGCGGCCAGGTCCTTCCAGCGACGCTCTGCAAGACCCACCTCATCGCCCAGATGGAAGATGAGGAATGGGTAGAAGGGGAGACTCGGATCAGCGCCGACCCACGGCGGATCGAACGGATCAGACTCTCCGCTGCAAACGTCAAACCCTACGGCCGGGTTCTTCAAGCGATCGCCCGCGCTGAGTTGATCCTCCTCGGGCCGGGTAGCCTGTTTACCAGCCTTATCCCCAACCTGCTTGTCGAGGGGATCGCCGCGGCGATCGAGGAGGCGGCTGCGGAGAAGATCCTCGTAGCGAACCTGATGACACAACCAGGAGAGACCGAGGGCTATACCCTCCGCGATCACTTGCGCACCCTCGATGAGTACATCGACCTTCACTGCTTTGACAGTGTCATCGTCAATACTTCCCTCCCTGATAAGGATCTCCTTGTCGGCTACCTCGAGGAGGCAGCCGAGCCGGTGGAAGATGACCTGGGAGAAGAGAACCAATACGGGATGGAGGTAATCCGCGCTGACCTCGTGGGGACGATCGAGCTAGAGGGAAAACCGACCGTGAAGCACGATCCCAGCAAGCTAGCACGGGTGATCATCCATCATTCGCGCGCTTTTTCCCGCAGCTTGTTTACCCCTTGATCACGAGAAGGGGACGGAGGCACGCCACCGGTTGGTTGATCCCCGCATCGGTTGCAGCGTGGACCACGCGCTCAACGTCTTTGTAAGCGCTTGGCGCCTCCTCAGCAACCCCACGGAGACTATGCGCACGCAGAATGATTCCATCTGCAGCCATCGCCGACTTCACATCCTTTCCCCAGTATTTCTTGGCCGCTTTCCTGCGTGACAGAGCCCGCCCTGCTCCATGGATTCCACTGCCAAACGCCTTCTCCATCCCAAGGTTTGTCCCCCGCATGACGTAGGAGGCGGTTCCCATCGTGCCGCCGACGAGAGTTGGGTGACCAACAGCTCGATAGTCAGGTGGGGACTCTTTTCGTCCCGGGCCGAACGCCCGCGTCGACCCTTTGCGGTGGACAAGAAGCTCACACGTCGTTCCATCAACGAGGTGGTGCTCAACCTTAACGTTGTTGTGCCCAATGTCATAGACGGTGCGCACTTTCTCTGCGGCCAGGCTGAGGATGCGAGCAAACGATGAACGGACGAGATGGGCGATCATCTGTCGGTTAGCGAAGGCACAGTTTGACCCACAGGCCACAGCGCTCAGGTAACGTTTTCCTTCATCACTTAAGATCGGGGCGCAGACAAGCTCCCTCGACCGAATCGGGATCTGATACCGGCGGCTTGCTTGCTCCATCTCCTTTAAGTAGTCCTGGCAGATCTGATGGCCGAGGGCGCGCGAGCCAGTGTGGATGGAGGTGACGACCTGTCCCTCCTCGAGGCCATAGGCCGCTGCAGCCTCTGGATCGATGATTCGTACCACCGTCTGCACCTCCAGGTAGTGATTTCCCGAGCCAAGGGTCCCCACTTGGCGAAACTGGCGTTGCTTGGCAAGCCGACTGACCACGGTCGGATCAGCCCCAGGGATTTGTCCCTCCTCCTCAATGTGGACCAGGTCTTCCTCCACCCCATAGCCCCGCTTAACGACATAGCGCGCTCCTTCCCGAAGGAGTTGGTCGATCTCATCGAGTGTGAGGCGGAGCTTCCCCTCCGAGCCAAGTCCGGCGGGGACAGTGCGATAGAGGTCATCAGCGAGCTCGGAAAGGACGTCGCTTAAGTCTTCCTTATGGAGCGGGGTGGCGAGAAGTCTGACCCCGCAGTTGATATCGAAGCCGACTCCACCGACCACGACGACCCCCTCCTTGAGGTCGAACGCCCCCACTCCACCGATGGGGAATCCATAACCTGGGTGGACGTCAGGGAGGGCGAGGGCTGCGGTCACGATTCCAGGGAGGCAGGCGACATCGCGCACCTGCCGCAGCGCGTTCCACTCCTTTTTTTCCGCTACGTCAGTTTGTAGCTGTTCGATCGTTTGAATATCGGCGAATATCCGTCCGGGGACCCGCATCTCTCCGCTTTTTTCAAGGAGCCATTCCGACTGTGAGATTCTCTTCAAGGTGAATTCCTCGCTCATCGTTCCTCCTTCAGATATCGACTACACACTGGGCGATCCAAATTTTCCCTTTATGAGCGAC
This sequence comes from Candidatus Bipolaricaulota bacterium, assembly GCA_030615945.1. Taxonomy (GTDB): domain Bacteria; phylum Bipolaricaulota; class Bipolaricaulia; order UBA7950; family UBA9294; genus UBA9294. The sequence goes on from JAUWYG010000022.1 coordinate 13,719, forward strand.
GTGAAGCCCGGAATAAGTTACCCCTTTGACCTCAAGCTTCACGCGGTGCCTGGGCGGATCAAGCGGTTCCCCCCACCCTTCTCCTTCGAGGTGAAACCCATCCTTGCCTTGCCGGATATCAACATGAAATCTCGATAGGAAAAGGCCGGTGAGGTCCTTTTGGACCAACAACTCGGACAGCCACTCCACAAGGAGGAGTTCGAGTCGTTCCGCGAATAAGGAGACCCGCTGTGATCGCTTCGGTGCGACCTGCTCCAGGTCGATCATCAAGTTGAACAGCGCTCGCGCCGCCTCACAGAACGCCTCCTCGACCGTCTCCCCGGTCCCACGCAGGCACACATCGGCAGTATGGTCAAGGTATTCAAATGGCATGATCATTTGCACCCCCACTCGCGTCGGTACCGCAGGCAGCGGCATCACCAAATCTTTGCGTAAACAGTGGGGTATAGGCTGCTCCATGTGCGGTGAGGCGGCTCTCCATCAGTATGAGTCGGTCAGCATGCAGGGTCCATCCCGGAAGCTTCCCCAGCGAGCGGATTGCCTCCCCGATCGACCGGTCAGCCCTTCCCTTGATCCTCGCCAGGGTAATGTGTGATATGGTGGCCTTTCGTTCTTTGGGAAAGCCGATCCTCACCAGTTCGTGGTTGAGGGAGGAGGCAAGATCGCGGAAGGTCGAAGGAGCCTCGCCACCGGCCCATAGAACCCGCGGGCGCTCCGGTGAAGGAAACATCCCCAGCCGGTCTATCGAAAGGTTAAAAGGTTGGATCCGTTTGGTGACTACGCGGCAGAGCTGCTGAAGCTCGACCGTCAGCATGGGATCAATCTCCCCCAGGAAGCGCAGCGTCACGTGGAAGTTCTCTGCTTTGACCCACGAAGCCTGAACCCGCACTAATGAGCGAAGTTCCCCGGAGAGGTTAGAGAGTGCTTCGCGCAGGGGAGTGTCAATCGGGATGCACAGAAACGTGCGCATATTCACCTCCGCACTGGATGATAGCATAACGAGCACCGATCGAACGACTGCTTTTGCTAGATCACGAGGTAAAGAGAAGGAGGACGAGAGTCATCCACTCCTGGGATGAGCAGTCTCACATGATTTTGCGCCTGTGCATGGTCCCGTTGTGAGAAGACACCAGGCGCTTCACGGGCAGCCAGCTCAGGCCAAGTTATTCTCTAACACCCGCAGAGGCTCGCTTACCGCTGCTCCCTTCCGGGCCTG
>JAUWYG010000149.1 GCA_030615945.1 Candidatus Bipolaricaulota bacterium
TACCGACTGACCGGTTCCGTAGCGGTTGTCAAATAGATACTTCATCTTAGCGTCATTCACTGCAAACATGGGAAAGCGCAGCCTCCCTGCACGGGCGAGAACGCGCAGTCGGCTAACACCGGTTGTCGTCTCCTCGCACCCGCCGATCACCTCTCCCCTTACCTCCTTGTGTAGGAGCCCTACGAGGTCGCCTCCGTCGTCGAGGATGAGGTCCGGCTTCGCAGCGAGTACCTCGCGCAGGTGACTAAAGTACTCTGCTTCGTTCACTCCGCGCCGCGCATGGACTGAGATACCCGCCTCCTCGGCCAGTGCGGCAGCTACATCGTCCTGGGTGGAGAGCGGATTACTTCCTGTGACGAAGACCTGTGCTCCCCCGTCGCGTAGAAGGATTGCCAGACAGGCCGTCTTCGCCTCCAGGTGGATGCTCATCCCAATTCGATGTGAAGCAAACGGCTCTTCTCGCTGGAACTGTGTGCGCAGGTGGTTAAGCAGGTCCATATGCGAGGCGGCCCAATCTATTTTCTTTCTCCCCTGTTTCACCCTCTTACAGGCCTCGTTCATTGGCAACCTCCTCCTCATGTAAGCTCAGGTAGATTCCGATCAGTATGATCATCGCCCCCATACCTTTTAACAAGGTAAGGCCCTCCCCAAAAATGAGGTAAGCGAATAAGGTTGCGCAGATGGGCTCCCCAAGGATGAGTATCGCCACTGTGGAAGCGGAGACGTACTTGAGCGCCCAGTTGAAAGTGCTGTGCCCGATAAGTTGTGGCCCTACTGCGAGTAGAACGAGATAGAGGTAGGTAGTGTTGGGAAAGCCGGTGAGCGGCTGGCGTAAAGCGAGACAGACAGCAAGGAGGAGGACTGCCGCGGTCCCGTAGCTCAGGAAGATGTAGCCGGAAAGGGGTGCGTGCTGTCTAACACGTCGCCCGAGGAGGTAATAGGCTGAAGCCATAACCGCCCCACCAAGGGCCAACAGATCGCCGTACAGAGCTTCTCCTCCAATCCGTATGTCTCCCCAGCCGATAAGGAATCCACCTGAGACGGAGAGGAGGATTGCCAAGGCTAGCGAGCGGGAAAAGCGCTCTTTTAACAAAAAACGTGACCCCAACCCGACAAAAATTGGATTAGTAGAAACGAGCACCACCGAACTTGCCACCGAAGTGTAGCGCAAGGACGAGATCCACAGGATGAAGTGGAGTGCGAGGAAGACGCCGCTTAAGATGGAGAGGAGACGCTCGCGGCGGCTCATCGCGGCGGTAGCGCGGCGTTGCAGGGCAAGAGGAGCCAAAAGGATAAAAGAGACTACCAGCCGCCAGGTGGCGATTGTCAGAATCGGGGCGTCATCAGCAAGCCGGATCAGGATCGCGCCGAAGGAGACAGCGACGATGGCGATAAAGATGAGGCTGTAGAAGCCCGGGCGTTTAATCATCGCACTTTGCCCGAGTGAAGCTTGCTCATTGGGAGTAAAGGAGTTTGTAGATCGTGGGGAGAGCGCGACGGGCTGCTTCCTCCCCTGCTTTAATCCCATTTTCCACATCACTGTAGCAGGGAGGGGTAGGGGAGAAGTCCGGTTGAATTAGGACATCTGGGGGATGAACCTGCAAGGATAGCTCGCTGATGCGTCTTTGGAAGACGGTCGACATCTGAAACAGAACGGTAAAGACACTCGGGTAGAATCGGCGCGTTTCGTTCTCGCCAAGCTTGGAACTCTCCATCCTCTTGATGATCCCCAGGATTCGCTCGCGGTAGTCGGGGACCGGGATTCCAGAGAGGCGTACCTCCTCAGGGTGCACAAGGACGTCAACGGCGATCACCATTTCAGCACCGAGTTGACGGGCGACATCGACTGGAACCGGATTTGAGACCCCACCGTCAATCAAAAGGTGCCCATCAATCCAGACGGGCGTGAATAGACCAGGCACAGAGAGACTCGCTCGGATCGCCTGCGCGAGGGAACCTTCTGTGATGATATAAGGCAGGCCGGTTTGTAGGTCGGTCGCAACCGCAGCGTAGGTGAGAGGGAGCTCCTCGATCGTAAGATCTCCCACAAGCCTGCGGATTGTGCGCAACACCTCTCCCCCGGAGCTCCATCCGGACCAGGGAATAGTTGGCAAGAGGGTTTTGACTACCCTGCCAAAGGTCATCGACTGCCATATTGCCGCTAGCTCATCGACCTCTAACCCAGCAGCGTACGCCCCGCCCACCTCGGCTCCCATGCTTGTTCCCACAATGACATCAGGCCGGATTTTGTTTTCCTCTAGGACTTTCAGGACTCCTACGTGTGCCGAACCACGCGCGCCACCGCTACCGAGAGCAAGACCGACCTTCTTTTTTTGCACCATCGATCACCGTCCTATGCTAGCACGTAGCGGCCACTCAGACAATACCGCAGATCCCACTGTGGGCTGGCCGGGTAAGTCCCGTAGGGCAAAAGAGCAACGTCGCAGGCTAGCTGCGACGCTACGTCCTTATCTTTATGGCGTTGGGATTTATCCCGACGTTGAGCTTAGGCGCTGATCGCGCCGACTGGGCACTGATCAATCGCGTCCTGAATGCAGGCGGCGTTTAAGTCAGCATCGGCCTTGACCTGCCCTATTCCCTCCGGCCCTTCCTCGAA
>JAUWYG010000115.1 GCA_030615945.1 Candidatus Bipolaricaulota bacterium
CGCATCGCCCGCACGCGGGTGTCTAGCTGGCCGAAGTCAACGCTGGTCACGCTTCTGGCCGCGATTATCGTTGCTGGACTGTGCCTCATCTATCTATGGCAAGGGACGATGATCCTCGATCTGACCGCGCAGAGGGAGAGCGCCCAGGCAACGGTCACCACGATCGAGGAGGTGAATCGTTGGCTAGAGTTTAAGATCGGGGAGGCATTCTCCCTGGAACGGGTCTCGCACCTCGCCCGCGAGGAACTTTACATGAGCGAGCCGACCGCCATCCGCTATGTCCATGTTGTTCCCACTCCAACAGAACCCTAGGGCAAAGAGGACGATAGGGTGGCGAGTGTTTCTCGTTACCCTGTTTCTGGTGTTTGTCGCCCTTTTCCTTATCGGGCGCCTGGTCCAGTTACAGGTGGTAGAGCATAACCGCTGGCTCGCCATGGCATCTTCGATCCAGGAACGAACGATCGAGGTTCCTCCACGACGAGCAACGATCTACGACCGAAACGGCATCCCACTCGCTTTCGATGTGAAGGCGACCGCCATAGCCATCGACAGCTTCAATATGACCAAACCGGAGACGCTCATCGCTATCTTAGGCGAGGAACTGGGTCTACCCATAGCAACCCTTGAGGAGCGTGTCTACCGGCCGCGCTACTTCACCTGGATCGAGAGGAAGGTGAACCTCGAGACAGCGCGGGCAATCAATCAGCGAGCCCGGGAGGCGAGCGCCTACGGCTTGATCTTCATCGACACCTGGAAACGCTGCTACCCAGAAGGGGCACTCGCCTCGAACGTCATCGGCTTTGTGGGAATCGACGGCCATGGCCTGGAGGGGGTAGAGCTCGCATTTGATGAGCTACTTACGGGAGAGCCTACGCAGCTACACGTGGTAGAAGGAGCGGACGGCCGCACCTACCACACCGAGACGATCAGTGCCGGGGAGCCAGGCGAGGAGCTTTACCTGACGCTCGATGTGCGCTTACAGTTCATCTGTGAGGAGGCGATCGATCACGGAGTGACGCGCTTTAAAGCCAATAACGGATTCATCGTTCTCCTCGATCCGCATACCGGAGACGTGTTAGCGATGGCTCAGGATCGCCGCTACGACCTCAATCGCTTTACTGAATCGACCCCGGCGCAGCGGCGGAACCTGGCGGTTGGCTTCCTGTTCGAGCCGGGATCGGCGTTCAAGGCGTTCAGTGGTCTTGCCGCGCTCGACTGTGGAGCGGTTGCGGTCGAGGACCACTTCAACGGGAACGACGGCATACGTATCGCCGGGCACACGATGCACAACGCGGAACACCACTCCTTCGGAACGGTCACCTTTGGCCAGATCATCGAAGATTCGATCAATACCGGAATGATCCGGGTCGCGCAGCGGCTGGGAGAGGAGCGGTTCTACCGATTCCTGGTCGACGCTGGCTTCGGGCAGAAGACAGGGATTGCCCTTCCCGGTGAGGAGGCAGGGATCCTGCGGGACGTTAAGGACTGGTCAAAGCTTGCCCTTGCGGCCATATCGATCGGCCAATCGGTCGCGGTGACCGGAATCCAACTTGCCCGAGGGATGTGTGCGGTGGCAAACGGAGGGCTCCTGCTCGCACCGCGCATCGTGCAGGGAGTAGGGAAGACCGGAATGGAGAGCAAGGAGCCGGTCGTTCTTCGTCAAGTCGTTTCAGCGGTTAGTTGCGCGACGATGCGAGGCCTTCTCCGCCGCGTGGTCGAAAGCGGGACTGGAACTCTCGCTGAGGTCGAGGGGTTCGCCGTTGCTGGAAAGACGGGAACTGCTCAGAAGGCCCTTCCCGGGCGCGGCTACGTCGACGGTAAGTACACTTCCTTGTTCGCCGGCTTCCTGCCTGTGGATGAACCGAGCTATCTGGCCCTCGTCGTCCTCGATGAGGTGAAGACCACCCCGGTATGGGGAGGATATACTGCTGGCCAGATCTTTCAGGAGGCTGCCTCCCGGCTCGTGTTGGTTGAGCAGGTGCCTCCGGTGGCCATGCGATGAATCGAATGGAGTGTTAGCGCCGCAGATAGATCGCGAACATCGACAGGTCGGCCTGGGAGACCCCGGGGATGCGCGTGGCTTGCCCGAAGGAACGCGGCCGCACCCGGCTTAACAGCTCCCTCCCCTCGACCGAGAGGCTGGAAAGCGTCGTGTAATCAATGTCCTTTGGTATGGCAAGCTCCTCTAGGCGACGTAGCCGCTTGATCGCTCGTTCCTGCTGAGCAAGGTAGCCTGCGTACTTCGCCTCGATCTCGGCCTCGCTTCTCACATCATCAGGGATACCGTCAAGTGGAAGGAGATCGTTCAGAAAGACCTGCGGCCGTCGGAGGAGCTCGTACAGACTCGCCCCATTCTTTGTAAGCGGCGAGGTTCCATGCGCTTCAAGGAGATGGTTCAGTGGGTGATTCGGGCCGATGCGACGTTCCTTGAGCTTTATCAGGAGTCCTTTAATCGCCTGTGCCCGCTCAATGACCTTTTCGTAGCGTTCATCTGGGAGGAGGCCGATGGTGTGACCGATCTTGGCGAGCCGCAAGTCGGCGTTCCCCTCGCGCAGGGTGATACGGTACTCGGCGCGGGAGGGGAGCATGCGGTAGGGCTCGGTGATGCCTTTGGTGACGAGGTCATCGACCATCACTCCGACGAACGCCTGCCCGCGTGAGAGGACAAGTGGTTCCTCCCCCTTTATACTGCGAGCCGCGTTTATTCCAGCGAGGATTCCCTGTCCCGCTGCCTCCTCGTAGCCGGTTGTCCCGTTTATCTGGCCAGCGAGGAAGAGCCCATCGATCCCATCCACCTCGAGCGAAGGACGAAGCTGTGTTGGGTCGACATAGTCATATTCGATGTCATAGCCGTAGCGCTCGATCTGCGCCTGCTCCAGCCCAGCGATCGAGTGGACAATCCGTTCTTGGATCTTGGGCGGAAAGGCGGTGTAGATCCCCTGCAGGTATACCTCGGCGGTCTCCCGCCCTTCCGGCTCGAGGAAGACCTTATGGCTTGTGCGGTCCGGGAACTTGACGATCTTTGATTCGAGCGAAGGACAGTGCCGTGGCCCCTTCCCTAAGAGAAGACCGTTGTAGTTTGGAGTCAAGGAGAGGTTCTCGCGGATGATCTGGTGCGTCTCCTCGTTGGTGTGGGTAACGTAGACCGGGTAGTCGTTTGTAAGAACGGCCGGCTTGCTCCAAAACGAGAGGGCAAGCGGAGTTTGGCTCGTATCCTGGCGCTTGAGACCCGAGGTGTCGATCGAGTGACGGTTAACCCGCGGGGTTGTTCCCGTGTTTAGCCGATCCATCTTGAGGTCGAGCTTTCGCAGCGAGGCGGCGAGCGCGATCGACGGCGGCTCTCCACTGCGCCCGGCCGGGTAGGTGAGGCTCCCCACAAGCACCCTCCCATTCAGGAACGTCCCCGTAGCAAGGACTACCGCCTTTGCTTTTAGCTTCAACCCCTCGCGCAGTCGCACACCAATGACATGACCACAAGAGGTAAGGATCTCCTCGACCATCCCCTCAATCAGGTCGAGGGAATCGGCCTTCTCGAGGAGGTTTTTCCACAGGAGCTTATAGCGGACCCGATCGGCTTGAGCGCGGCGGACCTGCATCGCCTTCCCCTTGCTCGTGTTTAAAAGGCGGATGTTTATCATGGAGGAATCGGTGATTTGAGCCATCTCTCCGCCCAGGGCGTCGATCTCACGGACCAGTTGCGACTTTCCTGGCCCACCGATCGCTGGATTACACGGCATCTTTCCGACTTCTGAGAGGCTGATGGTGACAAGAGTGGTCAAAACGCCAAGCCGGCTGGCGGCAAGCGCCGCTTCGCAGCCGGCATGCCCAGCTCCGACCACCACCAAGTCGTAGTTCCTCATTGAGCTGTTCGCTTAGGATTCCTTCTTCTGGAAAAACTTAAATAGGTCAATCGGGACTGGAAAGACAATCGTGGAGGCGTTTTCCGCCGAGATGTCAACCAGGCTCTGCAGGTAACGAAGCTGTAAGGCAGCCGGGTTTTTCTCAATGATCGCTGCTGCCTCGGAGAGTTTCGTCGCCGCCTGCAGTTCACCCTGGGCGTTGATGATCTTCGCGCGGCGTTCCCGCTCCGCCTCGGCCTGGCGGGCGATCGCTCGCTGCATGTCAACGGGGATCTTCACATCCTTGATCTCCACCGTCTTGACCTTGATCCCCCAGGGGTCGGTCTGCTCATCGATGATCTCCTGCAACTGCAGGTTGATCTTCTCCCGCTCACTTAAAACCTGATCGAGCTCCACCCCACCAAGGACGCTTCTAAGTGTAGTCATCGCGATCTGGCGTGTCGCCTCGACGTAGTTTTGCACCTCGACCACCGAGGCACATG
>JAUWYG010000119.1 GCA_030615945.1 Candidatus Bipolaricaulota bacterium
TCGATCCCCAAATCCGACGCCGCCTCATCGATCAGCTTCCTCATCGCCTTGGCTATCTTCTTCTGATCTGTCTCATCCACAGCCCCTTGGTCGAGTGACCTCTTCATCTTGTCTATCGCCCGCTCGATCGTACGCGGGGGCATCAAAGCGCACGCGGTGCAGTAGAAGGTCATCGACCGCCCGGCATTGTAGTTTGAGATGAGCTGCTCCGCCAACAGGCGCCGCTTTCGCTGTTCCTGCAAGAAAGAATCGAGGCCGTCTTGCTTGATCTTGTCAAGGTTCGGAAGGGCCGGTTTATGACTCACGAAGCTGTCGAGACCCTTCTCAACACCCAGCACCCGCAGCAGCCTCTCGCATGGATACTCGCTGCACTCGGCGCAGGTGGTAAATCCTCGCTTGGTGACACAGCGGTAGACGCTGCAGTAGGAATGTTGCTCGCCCAAATGACAACCGAGGCACCGGCTGGGTGCGTTTGATTGGTACCGGGGGCACAGACCACAGTACAGACCGCAAGAGCCCATGAGGGCCCTTTCATCCTGGGTCTTCATGGTCCTCCTCTAAAGAAAAGCGCGCAGGGGGATCTGCGGGTGAACAGAGAACCTCACAGGTTTTTCCTGATCCCTTCTAGCGTCGTCTTGGCCTCCTGGACAGTGCCAAACCACTTCTCAAGCTCCCTGCAAGAGTAATCAGCGCAGTATGCACAGTTTTCGACCTGCTTCTCGATGGCGCAGGCCCTGACCTTGCACTCGCTGCAGTAGCTGATCTGCCGACCGGTGGTAGCTAAACAACCGTCACACATGCATCCCTCGGCAGTGAGGGGGGTATTAAGTTCTTCTTGCCACTTGGCCGCCAGCCTCTCAAGTGCCTCTCGGTCGTTCTTCTGCGTGGCGATGTACGCAGGACACTCTGTGCACACGAGTCCGCAGTAGGCAATCATCTTCTCCATCGTATTTTCTCCTTATTGACCGTATATCTGCTTATATCTAGCTTCGCACTCCCTATGCAACTGGAGCCACTGCTCAAGCCGGCGCTGGTCCGCCCAATAGGCCTCCTGCTCGTCCAGCCAAGCTTTTACCCCGATGCGCTTTATCCGCCGCAGGTTCTCAAGGACGGGAAGGTGCGTTCGCCAGATCGGGTCGTAGGCAAACTGGATGAGTCGAGTACAGGGGAAATCCTCGCAGAAAGCGCAGCTTTCAAGTCCCCTCTCAGTGATGCAGCAGCGGTAGATGGCACAGGCCGTGTGATGCGGTCCCGCTGCACATTGGCCACAATCGCAGCCACAACCGTGACAGACCTTATCCAGTAATAGATCGCTACAATTTCCGCAATAAAGCCCACAAGGACCGGCCAGTTTCCTCCTCTCGTTCGGCATCGTGCCCTCCTTATCGCTTGCTGATAAGTCAGCAGAAAGGAATAACCATTCGCCCCTACTTCTCGCCGCGAGTCACTTTTGGCTCTTCTTCACCCGCGAAGTTGCCCTACCTTAGAGAGCCCGCCTGATCCCTTCCAGCGTGGTCTTGGCCTCCGGAGCAAAGCCAAAGAATTTCTCTAGTTCCTCACATGAGTAATCGCTACAATGCGCGCAGTTTCTCACCTTCTTCTCGATGGCACAAGCCTTAATCTTGCACTCGCTCCAGTGGCCGACATGTCGCCCGGTAGTGGCCGAACACCCGTCACAGAGAACGTCCTTTGCAGTGAGTGTGGTGTTGAATTCCTTGCTCCATTGCTCAGCAACCTTCTTCAGTGCCTCGTGGTCGTCGTTCTGTGTAGCGATGTACGCCGGACAGTCCGTGCATATGAGCCCACAGTAAGCGATCATCTTCTCCATCGTGTTTCCTCCTTTTCCTCTCATAGTATCCTCTTGACCACCCGCAGGGCTAATTAGGTGATCCACTGGGTTAGCAACTTCCCGTTGTACACTACATTCAAAATGCCGTACGCTGATGGTTCAGAATCCTGTGTCTGGAGTACGGTGGGAAAGTTGGGCCACCAATCAAGAACCCTGCGGCAAGACCACAGGGAATGACCTAGTTCAATAAGTCAAAAAACAAGATCTAACCCAGTGTTTCCCGTCACATTTCCACCGGTGATTTTCCCCCGATCTACACGCGCAGCGTGTCGAGGACGATGCGGACGATCAAAAGCGCCCAGCCTACGATGATCCCGATCCAGATGATCTTTCGTGCGGCGTCGAGCAGTGCAAATAGCAAGAGGATCCCCGTGATAAGGCCCAGATAGCCGACCGGCTTCTCCAGTTCGTGTGATACTCGGTCTCCGGTGATGAGATTGAGGATGTAGACGATCCCCTGCCCGATGTACGTGGCCGTGCTGTCGATGTAGGTGAGGGCCAATTCCCCTGCGCTCGTCGCCGTCTCCCGGAGCGCTTCTGTGTCCTGACCGACCGCGCATAGGCCGATCCCCAAAACAAGCGCAGCCACACTAAGAACTATCACTATCCGACTGTTGAACATGGTACCCCCTTTTGTAACACATCATCGACGCTACTATGGAAGCCGAGTTCCTGGAACGACACGCGTCCCCAGCCATCAAGGGGCAGAAGTCCAGAGAAACTCGTGGTGTAAACTCCGGCAGGGACATGAGCCTCATGGAGCTAGGATCACGATTGCTAGACGCTACCAAGACAACCCTATGCTGCTCTGACAGACCGGACCGAGGTTAAAAAGATGGGAAGGAAACATAAAGGTGAACTTAAAGAACGTCGACCTGACAAGCACTATCAGAGATATCCCCTGGGAAGAAGCAACTACGGCTTCTGCAGTTCGCCCCGAGCAAGGGCCGGGAGATCCGCGGCGATCCAGGTCGGTCGAGTGCCCTGGCGTTCGATGTCCTCTTTGCTTGAAATTCCGGTGAGGACGAGGACCGAGTCGATTTTCACATTCTGCGCACCAAGGATGTCGGTCTCCAGGCGATCTCCTATTGCAAGCACGGCGTCGTTCTTCGCCTGTACTTGCTCCAGCGCGATGCGATAGGCGATCTCAGAGGGCTTTCCAACCACCACGTGTGGATAAAATCCCATCGCCTCAATCGCACCCACAATCGCCCCGGCCCCTGGCTTTCGCCCCTCTGGAGTGGGAAACGTGCCATCCGTGTTGGTGGCGATGTATCGACCGCCATTGAGAAGAAACCGAAGCGCCTCGGCAAACATGTTGTAATTCACGTTCCAGCAGATCCCCACAACCAGCCAATTGGCCTCCTCCTGTGGGACAACCCGATGACCGGCTAGGCACAGCTCCTTTGCAAGACCCGCTTCACCGATCGTCCACACTTTTGAAGGTCCCTCCGTCTCCAGGAGATACCGCGCTACAACGTAGGAACTCAAAACGACGGCCTCCGGCTCGAATGCAAAGCCAAGCTTCCCCAGATGCTCAGCAACGACGGCGCGAGATCGGCTCGAGTTGTTGGAAAGAAGCAAAACCTGTCCCCGCTTCTGAAGTGCCCGCACCGCCTCCGTCGCACCGGGAATCGGCTCCCCACCACGGACAAGCACGCCGTCGATGTCAAGGAGAAAGGCCCGGTACTGCCCGAGTCGATTAGCATACGTCATGTTGCTAATGGTAGCTGAGAACCAGTTCTGCCTCCAGCAGTCTCTAAGTGCTGACTTAGTTGAGCCCCAGCAAAAAGCTGGTATCGGATTGCAGTGCCAAGCGCCATTACCCTACCTCTTCCTAGCGTATCGGGCAGGACAAATATCAGGGCCTACGATTGGATTTTTAATTCTTCAAATCTACGCTTTCACGCAAGTTGAGCCAACGAGTCCGGAGGAGACGAAACCTGAGCACTCGCTAATACAAAATCCAGTGGTAGACTCCGATGTTCTCCGAGCGGATCGATTTGCCCTGATTGGGAGGGTTCTCCTATAAAAGAGTGGCAGTTAGAGCGACTTTTTTATCCACAAATCGAAGGAAAGGAGGAAGGCTGATGGCAGATACGGTTAACGACATCAAACAAGAGGCTTGGTCACACTTTGAGGACTACCAATACGTGATGTTGGCAACAACAGAGGATGCCCAACCGCGGGTTCGCCCCGTTACCCTGATCAATTTCGACAAGACGCTTTGGATCGGGACAGGGACGAACAGCGCCAAGGTAAAACAGATACACAATAACCCCAATATCGAGTTCTGCCTGCAGTTTGAGCGGGACTCGGGAAACGGCTACGTGCGGGTTGCTGGTGTAGCAAATATCGTCACGGATAGAGA
>JAUWYG010000063.1 GCA_030615945.1 Candidatus Bipolaricaulota bacterium
TTCCCGAGCGGTCGATGTTCTCCTCATGGGGGGCGTGCTTTACTGTCCCCACGCGGTAGCCTCGGTCCAATAAGAAGGGGATCAGCCGTGTTAAAAGCGTCGTTTTCCCGCTTCCCTGATGCCCGATGAACGAAACGGTAGAGATCACCGAAGATCACCTCGCTATAACCCCAATGCAGTCTTCCAGGTCAAGCCTGCGCAGCGTCTCGTCGGTTGGGCCAAGCTGGTCGTAGCCGCGTTCTTGGTAGTAGACCTCAATGGCGGTGCGCATCGCTTCCGCACGGATCGGATGATCGGCGCTGGCACCACTGGGAAGCGGCTGAGAGAAGCGTATGGGAAGCCGGTCACCATCTATGGTGTAGCCAGCGCGGGCGGCGTGAAGCCGTAGAAGCGCGTAGTTTCGTTCGCCGATTTCAAGCATCTTAATTGGGGAAAGGCCGATCCCGGTAGCTGCCTCAAGGAGCGAGCGAATCTGGGGGAGGGTGTAGTGCTCCCCGGTCTCCCTCACCGTGAACACGCACAGGATGAGAGAGTTTTCGAATGAGCGCAGGTCCTCATAGGTCTTGGTCACCCCTGGCTTGTCGGCGAGGGTGAACCGATCGTAGGCGTGATCGACTCCGAGCTCGGAGGTGGGGGCAGTGAGCATCGTGTCGTGCATCCCTTCCAGGTGTGTCGCTCCCCGCGGTGAGGTAGCGTAGCTGATCCCCAGCCCTTGTTTTCCGCGCGGCTCGTGCATTGGGATCTCCATCCCCTTGATCGTCATGTGAAAGTCGCTTCCTAACTCATCCGCAAATGCCTCCAGACCATCAGCGATGCGATCGCCAATCCCCTCACGCTGGGCGATCTGGTCGATGAGTGAAACGATCGCCTCCCCATCGCCCCAGGGAATCTCCTCGTCAATCAGTCCCTTCTCCGAGGCCTCCATGAGAAAGGCGATAGCCACCCCTGCAGAGATGGTATCGATTCCATAGTCATTGCACAGTTGGTTGGCGAGACAGATCGCATCAAGGTTGTCGTTCATGCAGAGCGAGCCAAAGGCTGCGATCGTCTCGTACTCTGGCCCGCCAAATTCCGGGAGGACCTCCCTTTTTGCAAAGGAAGTTTTCACCACGCGCTTGCAGCGAATTGGGCAGCCAGTGCAGCCCTCCCGTCCAACGAGGATCGTGTCGTGAAGCTTATCCCCACCGATCGACTCGGCATGATCGAAGACCCCCTCCTGAAAGTTCCTTGTGGGAAGAATCCCCATCTCGGAGAGCCAGATAACCCCCCCGGCCGTCCCGTACTTGCCAAAGTGTTTCATTCCATCATCGAGGACGAGCTTTGCGTATTGGGCGCGTTCTTTTTTGAAGCGTTCACGGTCGTAGAGTGGCTTTTCTTCGTTTCCTTGAACGAGGATCGCCTTCAAGCGTTTTGACCCCATCACCGCGCCGAGGCCGGGCCGCCCGGCCGCGCGAGAGCGGTCATGGATGATGCACGCCATTTGCACCAGCTTCTCGCCAGCGATCCCGATCGAGGCAACACAACCACCGGGATGGCGTTCTTTAAGTGCCGTTTCAGTCTTTCCCGTTCCTTTCCCCCAAAGGTCGATCGCCGGATGGATCTGTGCCACTCCATCGATCAAGGTGAGGTAGACCGGCTCGGCTGCCGTCCCCCGGAGGAGGATTCCATCGTAACCACTTCGTCCGAGTTCGTGGCCAAGGTAACCGCCTGTATAAGAGCCACAAACGCTACCTGTCTTCGGCGATATCCCCATAACTAGGTGCCTCCCGGCCCCGAGGAGTTCCGTCCCTTGCAGCGGACCGGTAGCAAAGATGAGGATGTTCTCAGGGGAAAGCGGATCCTCCTTCCCGGACAGCTCTTTGAGGAGAACACGCGCGGCGATCCCCCTCCCACCGAGGTGGAGTTCTTGCCACCTTGTTGGAATCTCATACTCCTGGATCGCCCCCACGGATAGGTCGACGTCCAGGTATCTACCGAAGATGCCGTACATACACCCTCCTATTTACTGGCATGGTTATTGTATGCGAGAAAATAGCCAGGAACCAGTTTGCGCACGCTTTTCCTTTCCCCGATAATCTTTTTTTTGAAACCATAACCTTCGCAATTGAGGTGAACCGATGCGAACGCTTTCCCAGGTACTCTCCGAAACGACGAGGGCCTTTCCTCAGCGAGACGCGATCATCAACCAGGGATGCAAGATCAGCTATCAGGAGCTAAACGAGCGTGTCAACCAACTCGCCCGCGGACTGATCGAACTGGGAGTGCGAAAGGGGGAGAAGGTTGGTCTATGGATGCCCAATGCTCCGAAGTGGGTGATTGCCTACTTTGCGATCGCCCGCATCGGCGCAGTCGTCGTGCCCATGAACACTCGCTACAAAAGCCATGAGGTTCACTATATCCTTCAAAACTCTGAAGCGACGACACTGTTCATGGCCGACACCTTTGTGGGGATCGACTACCGCAAAATGATCGGTGAGGTTCGTGAGAACCTACCTGGTCTTAAACATATCATTGTCAGCGGGAAGAAAGGGAGCGATATGCACACCTTCGATGAGGTCGTCGCTCTCGGCACGTCACACCTCGACGATGAGAAGATCGTGAAGCGCGAAGCAATCTGCGATCCGCGTGACAACGTGTTCATCCTCTACACCTCAGGAACTACGGGGAACCCCAAAGGTGCGATGCTCTCACATCACAACATCGCCGAAAACGCCAGGCAGGTGACGCAGGTGCTGCACACAAGCGAGAAGGACACATTTCTTCTTGCCGTTCCCTTCTTTCACTGCTTCGGCTGCGTGATGGGAATCATGGGGGCGATCACCTGGGGGGCGAGCCTTGTCCCGATGAGTGTATTTAAGGCCAAGGAGGCACTCGAACTGATTGAGGAGGAGGAAGTTTCGATTCTCTACGGCGTCCCCACGATGTTCGTGTTGGAACTCGAGGAATACCGCAAGGGGAAGGACGATGGTTCACAATATGATGTCTCGTCACTTCGTACCGGGATCATGGCAGGGGCCCCCTGCCCGGTCGAGGTGATGCGCGGGACGATGGAGGAGCTCGGGTGCAACGTCTCCATCGCCTATGGCCTCACCGAGGCCTCGCCGGTGATCACGATGACCCGGTTCGATGATTCGCTCGAGCGGCGGGTGGAGACAGTCGGAAAAGCCCTGCCCGGGATCGAGGTTAAGATCACCGATGATGATCGCTGGTCGCTTCCACCTGGGGAGATGGGCGAGCTCACCTGCCGCGGCTACAACGTGATGCTCGGCTACTACAAGATGCCGGGTAAGACCGCCGAGGTCATTGACGAAGAGGGGTGGCTCTATTCGGGCGATTTAGCCACCGTGGACGAGGAAGGCTACGTTAAGATCGTCGGTCGAAAAAAAGACATGCTGATCACCGGCGGGTTCAACGTTTATCCGGCCGAGATCGAGGAATACCTGTTCACCCATCCCAAGGTGCAGAACGTCTCTGTAGTTGGGGTCCCCGACAAGGTCATGGGTGAGGTGGCGATCGCCCATATCATCCCCCGTGAGGGGATGACGATTGACCCGCAGGAGATAGTTGACTATTGCATGGGGAAGATCGCCAACTTCAAAGTCCCCCGGTATGTAGAGATCGTGGACGAGTTTCCCATAACTCAGTCCGGCAAGATCCAGAAGTTTCGCCTGCGCGAGGTCGCAAAGGAAGCGCTCGAGGCAGGTCGGCTTCAAAAGTTAAAGCCAGCAAAGAAGTGACCGCGGAAGCGGTGAGCGCATGGGAGTGCGATGACGGGATTCAGAAAGTGCCTATCACAGAAGCGTATCCTTATCGCTGATGGCGCGACCGGCACGATGCTTCAAGCCGCTGGACTGCCGCCCGGCGTTTCACCTGAGTGTTGGAATCTGGAGAGACCCGAGGCGATCCGCGCGTTGCATCAGGCGTACGTGGAAGCTGGGGCCGACCTTATCCTTTCAAACACCTTCGGTGGCAGCCGTCTGCGGTTGGAGAAGGCGGGGTTGGGCGGTCGCGTGCGCGAGATCAACCTGGCGGCAGTCAGGCTCGCCCGCGATGTCGCCGGCGAGAAGATACTGGTTCTGGGAGACATTGGTCCTACCGGAAGGATGTTAAAGCCCCTGGGGGACCTCGCCATCGAGGAGGCACGGGCCTCCTTCGCCGAACAGGCCGCCGCACTGGCAGACGGCGGAGTTGACGCCATCATAATCGAGACGATGAGCGACCTTGCAGAAGCGCTCGCCGCTGTCGAAGGAGCAAAACAGGCCACAAACTTGCCGATCCTGGCATCGATGAGCTTTGACACGCACGGTCGCACGATGATGGGGGTAAAACCAGAGGATGCAGCAGTAAAGCTCTGGGGGCTCGGTGTCGATGTGATCGGTGCCAACTGCGGTCGCAGCTTAACTGAGACGTTAGAAGCCATAAGGAAGATGCGAAACGCTGTACCCAAAGCAACCCTGATAGCAAAGCCCAATGCAGGACTACCTCATGAGAAAAACGGCGAATCTATCTACGATGTCACCCCGGACGTGATGGCAGAGTACGCTCTTAAGTTCGTCGCCCACGGCGTAAGGATCTTCGGCGGCTGCTGCGGCAGTACGCCTGAGCACATCCGCGCTATCGCCGTGGCGCTACGTGGTAAACACTGACGGCCAGACCCCCAGGGGAAGGGATCTCACCGTCCAGATCGAGGCGATTCTACCTCGAATTTGTGAACTGGCTGATAGAGACCGGATAGGAGGTTCTGTCATGCGGTCACCGCGACCTGAGGAAAACTTGGATCAGTAACCAACCGATCAGGGTAACTTATCAGGGTCTTTCGAAAGATGGCTGACGAAGGGTGGGGTTGCGACAGAGGGCCAATGGTACCACAAAGAAGGCCCCGATCTCAGTGGCCGTCTTTTCCTAGTTCCATCGCACCGGTTTTCCGGCTGGTGCTTCACGCGATATGTCTCAGCGGTGGAGGTTCCTCGCGGCGATGAACGAGAGGCCGTGCTGCGTCAACGCCGCTGCTGTACGGTTCAGCGCATCATGCTTGTCCAGGTAGTTTCGCTCGAGGTACGGCATCAGGCCCTTTTCTTCGATCTCCTCCTTGGGGAGGAAGTACTCAAGGATGTCTGAAGGGTGCTCCCGCGTAGCATCGATCTTTGGCCCGGCTCCCTCGTGCTTGGCCGAAATGTTTGCTACGTGATCGGCTAGTGCAACCAGTTCATCGGTACGATCGTAGGGTTGGATGACAATCGATTTGTAGGTCTCAGTGATGTGGTGCTCAAAGCGGACAACGTCCTCGAAGCCGAGCGCCTTACGGAGCGGTGCTGTCGTCTCGATCGTCTCATTATTGACGGAGTTCGACCAGTTGAACCCGATGAGTGAGGTCATCCCATCCCCGCGCGCAAAGAGTTTTGCTCCGATCAGGGTCCACAGGGCCGCGTAGGGGTTGTCATTTCCCATGTACACCGAGATCTTGAACTCGACATCCACTCCGAGCTTATGCAGGAGGTAGCCAAGGAGCACGGTCCCTGGGTTGATGTTCAACACTTGTTTGATTCCGTAGGTGGTGTAGTAGTGAAGGAACTCGTCTACCCACTTTAAGGCGTGCTCGTTCGGTTGGCCTATCCCTCCGAAGTAGCCGGTGATCGTCTCCGGGCCACCGAGGTGGATGTTTGACCCGTCGGTTCCCTTGGTGTCAAGCGTCTCCACGTAGCTTGCCCCCACGATCTGCATCGCTGCCGCTACGGCTAAGGTATCGCCGTTGTCCTTGACTTGTTCGGCCATGTTGCGCACACGGATGAACCGGCCCGGCATGAGCTCTCCGTTTGCTATCGCCTGTTTTGCCTCGGCGATAAGCCAGGGGAAGAACTGCAAGGCACTGATCTCAAGTGTGACAGCAAGCTCGTCTTTGAAGGTCATGGAATCGGCCTTGGGGCCAAGGGCCTTGTGACGAAACTCATCGATACTGACGAACGCGCCCTTATCGCGTTCACCTATTAGCCAGTTCAGGTCCGCAAGATAAGAGGAGTTTTGCGCCTTCAGCTGAGCCAATAGGTTATCCAACTTCCGGGCCTCCTGTGCCTTGCGGTTGATCTCCTCTGGCCCACCGTAGGTCTCCACGATCTCAAGGAACTTGTTGATAACCTCGTTTTGCGGATCGAGAATCAGATCATTGATTTCCTTCAAGCTCTCTTCGCTTATCTTTAATCTATCGCGCAAATCGCTCATCGGTTTGTCCTCCTCGGTGGCAGCCGATAGGCAAATTTTCCTCGTGAAAACTGCTTACTCGTATTCCTTAATCAGATCCTTGAACTTCTCATCCTCACCCTTAAGCATATGGTAGCAGTGCTCGTCGGCTGGGAAAGCGCCTGCCTTGACATCCTTGACGTATTCTTTCATCGCGTTTGTAACGACCTCGGCGACGTTGGCATATTTCTTGACGAATTTAGGGGTAAACGCCTGGAACTGACCGATCATGTCGGAGACGATCAGAAGCTGTCCGTCGCAGTCTGGTCCCGCACCGATACTCAACACCGGGATGGATAGTTTTCCCGTGATGAAGCTCGCTACCTCCGGCGGAACGGCCTCCAACAACAACAGCTGTGCCCCCGCCTCCTCGATCGCCAACGCGTCTTCGATCAGAAGCCTGGCCGACTCGACCGTGCGGCCCTGGGCCTTGTGGCCGCCGAGCTGGCCTGAGCTTTGCGGGGTAAGGCCGATGTGCCCGCAGACGACGATCCCGGCATCGAGGATCGCTCTTATCCGGCTGATAACCCGCACACCTCCCTCAAGCTTAATTGCATCAACTCCTGCCTCTTTCAGAAAACGCCCGGCGTTTAGCACGGCGTCTTCATCGCTCGTTTGATAGCTCATGAAAGGCATGTCGCCGATAACAAAGGCGGTCGGCGCGGCGCGGCGCACGGCCTCGGAATGGACGATGCACTGGTCCATTGTCACCGGCACGGTGCCTTCGTAGCCATAAACGCACATACCCAATGAATCCCCAACCAAGATCATGTCCATCGAAGCGGTCTCAGCGAACTGAGCAGTGGGGTAATCGTAAGCGGTGAGCCAGGAGATCTTCTCCCCTCTCTCCTTCATCGCGTAAAGGTCCAGGATCGTTACCTTGCGGCGCTTCTCCATCATTTATTCCTCCTTAAAAACTCGGCCACAAGGATTGTAGGTGGTAAGAGCACCTCAGGACAACTCGACCCCGATCTCCTTTAGCAAAAGAGCGAGTCGACATAAGGGGAGGCCTATTACGTTGAAGTAATCTCCGATGATTTCCGCGACGAACAGTGCTGCCCGCCCCTGGATCGCGTAGGCTCCAGCCTTGTCCACATACTCACCGGTTTTGAGGTACGCCTCGATCTCCTCGTTGCTTAGGGTTCGGAAGCGAACGGTTGTCTTCTCAACGGTCTCTTTGTGCTCTCCACTTTCGGTCTTAAGAACGTACAGCCCTGTGAGAACTACATGTTCGTGGTTGCTCAGTCGTTTAAGCATCTTTCTGGCTTCGGCACGAGAGAGCGGCTTTCCCAGGATGTCGCCATCGAGGACGACCAACGTATCCGCTCCGATGATGATCCCTTCCTCTTGCCTCGCCACATTGTGTGCCTTATTGTGGGCGAGGGTGAGGACCTGCTCCTCAGGAGTCCCGCTCGCCTTTTCCTTGACATCGCTTGGGATCGAGATGAAGTCAGGAGTGATCCGAGACAGTAACTCGATCCGACGTGGTGAGCCAGAGGCTAAGATGATCTTTTCACTCATGTTTCTCTGGGAGGAAGAAGAACTAAGAGAGAGGGCCTCACTGCTAGGGGAGGTTGGGGAAGGTGGTGCCGGTGTTTATGGTTTGGTAGTAGACGGTGAACGTCGCGTGCGGGTTGACCTGACGATGAAGGAGGATCACCCCGGCCGCAACCTCCCCGGATTCCAGGCGGCCTAGCCGAAGAAAACCTTCTGTCAGCTCGGCAAACGACGAGTCAAACCAGAAATCATAAATCGTTTGAGATTGCTGCACATGCAATTGCCAGGGAGAGAAGTTCGCCCCCGTCGGGGTAAGGGCCCACACCATCACTGCGCCCGTGCCGATGAGCGGCTCCAGGCGGGAGAGAAGTTCGGCTCCAAAAGCGCCCTT
>JAUWYG010000109.1 GCA_030615945.1 Candidatus Bipolaricaulota bacterium
CCGCATCGGGGACCACATCGGATCAAAGGAGTGACTCTGGCTACTCCAGCGGATTATGTTGTACAGCTGCGAGGGATCGTCAAGCAGTTCCCCGGCGTTGTAGCCAACGACGGAATCGACCTCGATATAAAGCGCGGTGAGATTCACTGCCTGCTTGGAGAAAACGGCGCAGGTAAGACGACTCTGATGCGTGTCCTGTACGGGCTATACCAGCCCGACGCAGGCGAGATTCTCTTAAACGGTAAGCCGATTCAGATTTCCTCACCGCGGGCTGCGCTCACTCACCATATTGGGATGGTTCACCAGCACTTTCGCCTCGTTCCCACGCTATCGGTGGAGGAGAATATCATCCTCGGATTGGATGAGGGGACTGGTCCTTTCCTTAACCTCCGTAAAACGCGTAAGAAGATCGAAAAGATCGCTGCTGAATATGGTCTACAAGTCGACCCGCAGACGAAGGTCTGGCAGCTCTCAGTCGGTCAGCGGCAGCGGGTGGAGATCCTAAAGGCGCTGTACCGCGAGGCTGACATCCTGATCATGGATGAACCAACAAGCGTGCTCATCCCGCAGGAGGTCGAGCAGTTGTTCACTACGCTTCGCACCCTGGTCGATGACGGGCTTACCATCATCTTTATCACTCACAAGCTGGACGAGGTGATGCAGGTGAGTGACAGGGTGACTGTGTTGCGTCAGGGTAAGATCGTGGCGACCCTCCCTACCGCTGAGACGGACAAACCTGCCTTGGCCAAGCTGATGGTCGGCAGGGAGGTGGTATTCCGGCTTGAGAAAAGTCCCCTACAGCGGGGTGAAAAGCTGTTAGAGGTCAATGGCTTGCACGCGTTAAGCAATCGGGGACTTCCGGCCCTGCGCAATGTATCGTTTGACATCTACGGTGGTGAGATTCTTAGTGTGGCCGGCGTGTCGGGAAACGGTCAAGCGGAGCTTGCTGAGGTGCTCACCGGGCTGCGCAGGGCGACCAGTGGGCGGGTCTTCCTCGGCGGGAAAGAGATAACAAATCATTCCGCGCGGGAGATCACTGACCTTGGTGTTGCCCATGTTCCCGCGGAGCGAATTCGGATGGGGACAGTCCCCAATATGAGTGTCCGCGAGAACCTGATCTTAAAGGAATACCGCCATCCGCCTTTCTCCCGGGGGGTCTTCCTCAACTACAAGAAGGCCGAGGCGAACGCGCAGCGGGCAATGGCCGACTACCAGATCGCCGCCCCGAGCGATAATACCGCAGCCAAGCTCCTCTCCGGCGGCAATATACAACGGATGGTTTTAGCACGCGAGCTCTTGGGCAAACCGCGTCTGATCGTCGCTGCCCATCCAACTTACGGTCTTGATGTGGGAGCAACCGAACAGGTAAGGCAGGTACTCTTAAAGCAGCGGGATCAGGGAGCGGCGATCCTCCTGATTTCCGAGGATCTGGAAGAGGTCATGGCGCTCTCCGATCGGATCCTGGTCATGTTCAGTGGCGAGGTGATGGGAATCGTTGATGCAGAGGGTGCGAAGATAGATGAGATAGGGCTAATGATGGCAGGAACGCGACATGAAGGAGTCAAGCAGTGAAGCCCCTCTCACTGTTCAGGGTAGAGCGAAGGCCGATCCCATCGGGACAAGTTGTGGTGCTTGTGTCCATTCTCGCCATCCTCGCCGCTCTAGTAGTTGCGGGGGCCTTCTTCCAGGCCTATGGTGTCTCTGCCATTCGTGCTTACCAACTTATCGTGAAGGGTGCACTGGGAAGCAAGCTCGGGTTAGCCGAGACAGTACGCCGAGCAATCCCGCTTCTGCTCTGTGGGGTAGGGCTAACTATTGCTTTTCGTGCCCTGTTCTGGAACATCGGTGCTGAGGGTCAGCTTCTTTTAGGAGCAGTGGCCGCAGCCGGCGTAGCTCTGTTCTCCGGGCTCCCCGATGTCCTGCTCTTGCCGGCGATGTTCATCGCTGGTTTTTTTGCAGGTGCCCTCTGGGGACTAATTCCCGCTGCGTTGAAGGCGCGACTGGGAATAAACGACGTCATTACCACTCTGATGATGAACTACATCGCCATCTACCTCGTTGAGTGGCTCATTCACGGCCCTTGGAGGGGACCAACGATGCGTGGGTTCGCCTATACTGATAAGTTCCCGAGCGCAGCGACCTTGCCCACTATTTCCTGGACACGTATTCATTGGCCAACTCTCCTTCTGGGACTTGCCCTTGCCGTTCTGGCCTACCTACTGATTACCCGTACCCGGGCTGGGTTTGAGATTCGCGTGGTTGGGGAAAATCCTGATGCGGCGCGCTTTGCCGGCATAAGCGGCTTTAAAACAACCTTGCTTGTCATGCTCATCTCCGGGGGGCTGGCTGGGCTTGCTGGTGTGGGGGAGGTAGCCGGGATCCACAAAATGCTTCTGGGGCCGACCCACATCTCGATGGGCTACGGCTACACAGCGATTATCGTTGCCTGGCTCGCACGACGAAATCCCCTGGCGGTGATTGTAACCTCGCTTCTGTTCGGAATTATCATGTCTGGAGGAGACGTCATCAGGGTCTCATTGGGGCTTCCATTCCAAGTAATAAATCTGTTTAACGGACTGATCCTCTTCTTCCTCATTGGAAGCGAACTCCTCATGCACTACAAGATATCGTTTTCGTTTGGGAGGCGGTAATGGGCTGGGAAACATGGTTAATCGTTACGCTTTCTCGCACCCTCGCTTATGGGACGCCACTTCTTTTGGGTACACTGGGTGAGATCTACGCCGAACGCTCTGGTGTGCTCAATTTGGGCATCGAGGGGATGATGATCATGGGGGCCTATGCTGGCTTTTCCACTGCCTACACCACTGGGAGCCCGTGGCTCGGCATCATGGTGGCAGCCCTCGTCGGTGGTGCCTTCTCACTGATCCATGCCTTCGCCAGCATTACATTGAAGGCAAATCAGGTTGTCTCCGGACTTTCTCTCACCATGCTCGGCCTCGGCTTATCCGGGGTGCTGGGACGCGGCTGGGAGGGGAAGCCTCTCCCCGTATCTATTCCCGAGATTACCGTCCCCAGCCTCTCTAAGATCCCCTTTCTGGGACCGATCCTGTTTGAGGGGCAGAACCTGATCGTTTATTTGACTATCCTTTTGGTTCCGTTGCTTTGGTACATCCTGTATCGGACCAGAATCGGCATTACAATTCGTTCGGTAGGGGAGAATCCAGCCACCGCTGACTCCTTGGGAATAAACGTGGGGCGGGTGCGCTACCTGTGCGTCGTTGTGGGAGGGATTCTAGCTGGAGTGGCTGGAGGCTATCTATCGGTCGCCTATCGTCCTGCATGGACCGAAGGGATGACAGCAGGAATGGGATGGATCGTCATTGCGCTGACGATATTTGCCTTTTGGAATCCGGCTATCGGCATGCTGGGAGCCTACCTGTTTGCCGCTTTGTACCATCTATCATTTCGATTGCAGCCGTGGGTGGCTCCTGAGTTCTTGAAGGCAATGCCGTACGCGTTCGCTATTGTTGTCCTGATCGCTGTATCGCGAGGGACACTGCAAAAAAAGATGGGGGCACCAGCCGCCCTGACCTTGCCCTATACTAGGGGTGAAGAATAAACTCTGGTTGAGAGGAGGTGAGAGGGAACCAAAAAAGTTTCCAAAATCGACAAAGAAATCAAAAGGAGGGAAAGATGAAAACAAAAGTCGCTCTAATAGGGGTAATAGCGTTGGGTCTTGTCTTTGGCCTGAGTGCGCTAGCAGTGGCCAAAGAGTACGTTCCGGGTGAGCCGCTCAAGGTGGGATTCATCTACGTCGGGCCGATCGGCGATTTGGGTTGGACCAATGCCCATGACGATGCACGACTAATCTGCGAGGATGTCTTCCCGTGGCTGGAGACGGTCTATGTAGAGAGCGTTCCCGAAGGCGAGGAAGGAGTTTTCATCGATAAACTGATCCTTGATGAAGGCTGTGATGTCGTATTTACTACGAGCTTTGGCTTTATGGACGGGACGCTCGACGCGGCACAGCGTCATCCGGACAAGATGTTTGCTCACTGTTCCGGGTTCAAGCGGAACGCCAACATGATGAGCTACATGGCTGACTTCTACCAGATTTACTACCTAAACGGACTCATGGCTGGAGCGCTCACCAAATCGAACAAGGTCGCCTATGTGGGCGCGTTCCCCATTCCTGAGGTGAAGCGTCACATGAGCGCATTTGCGATCGGAGTTCGAGAAGTCAACCCAACGGCGACGGTGAGTGTGCGCTGGATCTACGAGTGGTTCAGTCCTACGGCTGCGAAGGAGGCGACCGAAGCCTTGATCGCCGATGGGTGTGACGTGTTTGCCTTTACCGAGGACTCACCCACGGTCGTGCAGGTTGCCGCGGAAAGCGACTTACCGTCATTTGGACACTATTCTCCGATGTATGACTTCAGTCCCGATCACGTTGTCTCCGGTCAGATTGCCCACTGGGAGGCGATCTACCTCGACTTCCTGGCCAAGGTCTACGCTGGCGTGTATACGGCACACAACCTCGGAGATGTCAACTACTGGTGGCTG
>JAUWYG010000072.1 GCA_030615945.1 Candidatus Bipolaricaulota bacterium
GCGATCGGTCCGTAGGTATCCACGGCGACGGTCATTGCGACGAAGGAGAGCATCCCCATGGCGGTGAACGCTACCCCGAGGAGTCCGCCGAACTGATAGGCGCCGATCGTCGCTGCTGCGATGGCGATCACCGGTAAGAAAGTGCTTATCATCCCCAGTGCCAGCCCTTCGGTGACCGCGATCGCAGGGCCGTCTTGATTCATCCTGGCAAGTTCGCGCGTGGGCTTGAACCGGGTCGAGGTGAAGTACTCGGCGGAGAAGCCGATGGCTATCCCTGCGGCAAGGCCGAGGAGGACCTCCCCGAAGATGTTCAATCCCAGTGGTGAAAGCCAGCAGAAGAGGAACGTCGTCACCGCGGTGAGAATCGCGGCCAAGCGCGTCCCGTTCATCAACACAGCTTGCATTCCCTCTTGTCGGCGGGAAAAGCGGATGTAGATGATCGCGAGGAGGCTCGAGAAGAGCCCCCCACCGACGATCATCAGGGGGGCGATCAGGACCCACCAGTAGGTGGCTTCATTCAGGCCAGCGGTCAGCCCGAGCTTCTGGATGAGGCCGTGGATGCTCGGGTTGCCTTTTCCGACGTAGATGTAAAGGGCCATGACGATGACGGAGATGATCGCGCCGATGAAAGACTCCAGGAGGTCGGCCCCAAGACCGCCGACGTCTCCCACGTTGTCGCCGACGTTATCGGCGATCGTCGCCGGGTTGCGCGGGTCGTCCTCGGGGATGTGCATCTCAACCTTTCCCACCATATCAGCGGCCATATCCGCGGCCTTGGTGTAGATCCCGCCGCCGACACGGTCGAACAGGGCGACGAGAGAGGCCCCCATCGAGTAGGCGCTGACGGCCAAGGCCCCCTTTATGAAGTTGACCCCGGCTCCCTTGATCCCGAACAGGTACTTCGTCTGGATGTGGAGGGTCTCTGGGTTAAACAGGTGACGGAAGAGGACTATTACAATGACGAGGCCGATCAGAGCCAACCCCGCGACCGAGAGTCCCATCACGCTCCCGCCTGAGAAGGCGACATTGAGCGCATCCTTGAACGATTTGCGTGCCGCGTGCGTCGTGCGCGCGTTGGCACGGGTCGCCGCGTTCATCCCGATGAACCCGGCGGCCATGGAAAGTACCGATCCGATCCAGAACGCCACCGCGATCTCCCAGTAGAACAGGATCCATAGGATGGCACCGATGATGAGCATGGTGATTCCCATCACCCGCGCCTCCTCCAGCATGAAGGTAAACGCGCCCGAGCGGATGTATCCCTGTAGTTCCTTCATCCGGTCGGTCCCCTGCGCCTTTCGCACCACCGATCGGTTGAAGAAGAACGCGCTTCCCAGAGCTAGCACCGAAATCACAGCTGGTATCGCAATTAAGGCCGTCATGTTGCTACATGCACCCCTTTTGTTTTAGATACGTGTTGCTTGCGTTCTTTTTAGCCCCCTGCCTTAAAGGCCCTCCGCTTTGATAACTATAGGTACCAGTGGGCCTTGATTACCGTTTCCAAAAATCGCGCAATTGTAACACGCCCAGAGAATCACTTCAAGGAGGAACTTTAGTGCTAACCCAAACCCCATGGAGGTTTCCTGGCATCCGAGCAAGGGGATCACCTCGCGAAGCTTCTGTCCACTTGTTTGTCTCATAATCGCCGCGCAACGATTGACCAACCTGCACTCAGGGACGATCCGCTCATCTTCCACGCTTCGAATGAGGTAGTGACCTGTTATAGTGACGATCGATCCCCGCGTAAATACGGGACACCTGTCCGTACCAGGACCGACAAACAGTCACGCCTTTTGCCGCAGCGGTCCTTATAGAAAGGAGCTCTCCCGGCTATCCTCATCGAGCGTTTATTCAGAAAGAGTAGAAGGAGGAAGACGATGAAGAAAGCGCTTTCTATCGCTCTGGTGGCTGCCTTATCGCTTATCTTTTTCCTGGCAGTGGTTCATGCTCAGGAAGAGGGAGGTGGCGAGGCAGTCCCTGAGCTACTTGAGCAGGAACTCGCGGCGATGGAGGCCGTCTTCGAGGGCCTGGAGTCGTTCATGGGCGAGCTGATCGGTGAAGTGAAAGGTAATATGGCTGGCATCGTTCGCCTCGATGAAGATAGCAAAAATCTGCGTGAGATTCTCGATGCCGTTACCCTCGAGCTTAAAGCAGCCGAAGGGAGGATCGTCAGCCTGCGGGAAGATATCAACAAGATGTCCAATGTACAGCAGGAGTTCAAGGTGCGCATCATTGCCCTTGAGGCCGGTCTCTCCGAGCTCTCCGCCTATTATAGCGCGTTCAAGGTCGCTATTCTCGCCGACATCTCCGCCCTGAAAAAGGGACACGAAGACCTTGTAGCCCGGGTGCAGAAGATCGAGGATGAGGATGTGGGAACGTTCAAGAAGAAGGTGCTTGAGCTTGAGCGTACAATGAGTGCCTTGTCGATTAGGATTGACAACAACCGTGCCAAGCTGGAGGGGTTCGATCATGCGATTGCTGGGTTGGCAAACGATGTTGAAGCCAACAAGAGCGGCATTCTAGCCAACATGAGTCTCCTTGAGGACCATGAAGCGCGGCTGATGACGCTTGAGGATGGAACGATGGTTGCCGATCTCCAGGAACAGGTGAACACTCTCTACTTCCTCGCCATCATCGCTCTCCTTGCCGGGGTTGGAGCGCTCATCTGGGGTTTCATGGGGAGTTAAGTGCAAAAAAATTGGGTGAGGGGCTGAAATACGTTGTGGAGGGGCTCAAACCGCCCCTCCCATCCTTTTTTTTGCGATCATGTGTAACAGAAGTTATATTTGTAAACCAATTGAGGGGGAGCCACGATGGAGAGTTTAGGAATGCGTTTGCAACATTTCCGGCTTGAAAGCGGATGGAGCAAGCGGGTGGTGGCCAATAAGCTCGGAGTCTCGATTCCATCGATCATTCGGTGGGAAGAGGAGGCTAGCGAGCCAAATGACTACAACCGCTACAAGATCGAACAGCTTCTCGCCGATGGGAGATCAACGCAGTCTCCTCTTACCTCTCAAAAGCGGATCGTGCAACTCAACCTGTTCGCCAGTCGTAGAGAGGAGATCGGGTATATGAGATGACCAAGATCAATAAGGTCGTGTTGGCTGGATTCAAATCGTTTCGAAAACAGACTGTAATCCCGTTCTTCGATGGGCTGACCGCCATCGTCGGGGAGAACGGCTCCGGGAAGTCGAATCTGTTCGATGCGATTAACTTCGTTATGGGACGCCGGTCGTCACAGATGCGTTCCGACCGGTTGGAACATCTGATCTTCAATGGGGGAGAGCGCTACCCTCCCGCCGATAGCGCTCAGGTCACCCTTCACCTCGATAACACGAAAGGTGTGTTCAACCGCTTCATCGAAAACGGTGACCACGCCCCTGAGATCATCCTTGGCCGGCGTATCACCCGCCGCTCCTCCACCTATACTTTCATGGAGAAAACGTGTTCTCGTGGGTTAATCGATGAGATCCTCGAGGAGGCAAAAATCGACCCTGACGGCCAGCAACTGATCGCCCAGGGGAGAATTACCGAGGTGATCAAAAAGGGCCCGATAAAGCGGCGTGAAATCATTGACGAAGTAAGCGGTATCGCCGCCTATGACGAAAAGAAGAAAAAAGCAATCGTCGAACTTAAGGATGTCAAATCGAAACTTAACACCCACCGTGTAATTCTCGCCGAACGGCGGCGGCGCCTCCGCGCCCTTTCGCAGGAGCGCGATGCCGCCTTGGAGCACCAACGGCTGACCGAGGAGCAGGTGCGTCTGGAGCGATCAATCACCCACCTCAAACGAGAGAAGATAGCCGAGAAGCTCCGCCGCGCACAGCAGGAACGGAGTGGGATGGTCAAGAGGATCGAGGGTCTCGAGGCGGAGGTGACCAAACTCGACCTTGAGGTCGAGAACAAGGAGTGGGAACTCGAAGGGATGCAGGATGATCTTAAGAGCGATGACCAGATCGCACTGGTGAAAGAGGTGGAGCGAATACGCTCGGAGATCCTCCACAAGCAGGGAGAGATCAACTTTAAACGCCAGCAGGTGAAGAACCTGCAAGAGATGATCGACGAGGTAGCGAAAATTAAGGCCGCTGAGGCGGCTCGCGCCAAGGATTCTACAAGTGATGGGAACCGGGCTGTACAAGCTCTTCTCGAACGGAAACAAGGTGGTGTGTACGGGACGATCGCCTCCCTTGCCACCCCACGTCCCGGGTTCGAGGTGGCATTTGAGACGGCGGCCGGTGGCCACTTGAACGACCTCGTTGTCGATTCGCGTGAAACCGCGATCGCCTGCATCAAGTATTTGAAGAGCAAACGCCTCGGGCGAGCGCGCATCCTCCCCCTGCGCCGATTAGTCGTCTCGCGCAAGAGCCTCGCTTCGGCCGACGCTCTCAAGCTCCCTGGCGTGATCGACTACGCGATCAACCTGGTCGAGTTTGATTCCAAGTACCGTCGTGCGTTGGAATACGTGCTCTTCGACACGATTGTCACTGAGGATCTGGAGGTGCTACGTGACGTCGATGGTGTGCGCGCGGTCACCCTCGACGGGGACTTGCAGAGTAAGGGCGGGGCGCTTACCGGTGGATGGCGTCCGGACTCGCAAAAGAAAAAGAGCGGGGCGGCCGGGGTGCAAGGCGCCAGCTTCGATACAGCGAAGAAACGTCAGCAGATCTCCCACCTGGAGAAAGAGATTACCCATCTTGAGGAGAAAATCGAGGAGAGGCAAGCCCTGTTGGAGGAGAAAGAGCGGGAGCTTGACACCCGAGAGGAGGAGGAAAGCCGGGTAAAGGGAGCGGCGAGCACACGAAGTGACGAGTTACATGCCCTGCGCGAGAAGCGCCGTGAGACCTATCAGCAGTTGGAGAACCTTCGCCGGGGCCTGACCCGCTACGAGCGCGAGGAGGCGGAGGCCCAAGCGGAACTCGAGACCCTGGGCGATGAGGAGAACGATCCCTCTTACTACATCGAGGGCTCGCTAAGGGAGCTAAAGCAGCGGATTGAGCAGAACGAAAGGCAGCTGCGACGGCTCGAACCGGTGAACATGCGAGCAATCGAGGAGTACGAGGCCTACGAGCGGGAGTTCAATCTGTTCCGCGAGCGTGTCGATTCCCTGGAGACGGAAAAGCACGAGATCGAGTTGCTGATCGGCCAAATCGAGGAGCGCAAGCGGGAGCGCTTCCTCGAAACCTTGGAAGCGTTGACCGTTCAGTTCGACCGCATCTTCAAGGTGCTGTTTCAAGGGGGGAGTGCATCCCTGGAGCTAGAGGAGCCAGGGAACATCTCCTCGGGGCTGTTGATCAAGGCGAACCCTCCGGAGAAGGAACTGCACGTGATCGACTCTCTCTCCGGTGGGGAGCAGGCCCTGGTGGCGATGGCGTTTATCTTTGCCTTACAAGAGTATCAAAAGGCGCCGTTCTTTATCCTGGATGAGATCGACGCCGCCCTTGACTTGATGAACGCCACCCGGCTGTCAGAAATGTTGTACGAATACGCCAAGCGGATTCAGGTGATCGTTGTCTCACACAACGAGGAAACAGTTCGTCACGCCGAGCGAGCCTACGGCGTGACAATGAAGAACGGGGTTTCGCAAGTACTGGCGCTCAACCTGAACTGAAGGAGTAGGATCGGATGGAACAGATACGGATCGCCGAGGTACCCATCGACGAATTGATGACGGAGAGCTGGGAGGGGACCTTGGAACGCCTGACCGCGGACATGGACCCGTGGGACATCGATATTGCAGAGCTCGCTCAACGCTACCGTCAATATCTTGATGCCCTGCACGAACTTCGCTTCGAAATTCCAGGGCGGATGGTCCTCACCTGCTCAATCCTGCTGCGTATGAAATCGGACGATCTCCTTGCCGCCTGCTCCACCGATCAAAGTGATCTCATCGAAGAATTGGAGGAAGTAGTAGAGGAGACGGCGGCCGAGTGGGATGAGCCAATCGAGCCGGAGGAGTTCTCCCTTCCACTCATTCGGCGACCACGACGGCAGGTGACCCTGGAGGATCTTCGACTGGCCCTTGCCGTTGCGATGACGGTGAGCCGCCGTCGGGCTGAGCGCTTGATCGACCGGATGAAGTACGTCGAGGATGAATTCAGTCCCTTCCAGATTGGAGGCGAGGACTTCGCCGATCGCCTGCGTCTCCTCTTCGCTAAGATCAAGAAGCTCCTTTCCGGAAGACGGGTGGTGAGCTTCTTTCGCCTCCTGGAGCGGGGAGACAAGGAGGAGCGAATCCGGCGTTTCTTCGAGGTGCTTCTCCTGGCGGCGCAAGGGGAGATCGACTGCTACCAGGAAGAGTTCCTCGGTGACATCCTCATCACCCTGGAAGGGGAAGGCTAAGCTGGTCCTCCGGAGGAAATCGATGCAAAGCGAGGAAGATCAAGGAAAGGATCGTGACAAGGGGTTGCTCGAAGCGGCACTCTTCCTTGCGGCAAAACCGCTCTCACACACGAAAGCGGCGAAGATCCTCGGGGATGTTTCACCCACCTACGTGGATTGCCTGCTTGACGAATTGCAAGAGGGACTTGCCGCGCCAGGTCGCGGGATCGAGCTTCACCGTGAGGAAGGAAAGGCTTTGTTACAGGTGAAACGCGGCTATATCGACGCCGTCGCTCACCTTGCCCCTCATCAGGATATTCCGCGCCCGGTCCTGCGCAGCCTAGCCGTGATCGCCTATAACCACCCCATGACTCAGGCTGACCTTGTGAAGGCACGTGGAAACAAGGCCTACGGCCACGTGCAGGAGCTGATCGAACGCGGCCTTGTCCGGGCCAAGGAGCATGGCCGCACCCTCCTGTTGCATGTTACCGATGAGTTTCTTCGCTATTTCGGACTCTCCAGCGTGGAGGAATTTCGCTTTCATATTGAGCTACCGTCCTCGGAGAGCGAGACTGATATAATGAAACCGTAAGGAGGTGGTACGATGGAGAAGTGGGAGTGCACGATTTGCGGTTATATCTACGATCCGGCTGTCGGGGATCCTACCACTGGAGTGGAGTCAGGGAC
>JAUWYG010000052.1 GCA_030615945.1 Candidatus Bipolaricaulota bacterium
CAATCCGGCGAAAGCCCTGGCAATGAGGCGGTCCTTCTTCTGTGTAACACCAGAGCGTGTTCATCGCCTCCGCGTTCCAGTAAAGCGTCCCCTTCTCTCCATTCACCTCAAGGTGCATGAAGTTGCGCCTCCCCGGCGCCACGCGCGTGGTCTCGAATACCCCGATGGCCCCTCCGGCAAATCGGACGAGGAAGGTCGCTGCATCATCCACCGTGACATTGGCAAGGCCCGGCCTATCGGGAAGAGGTCGTTCTTTGATAAAGGTCTCCAGAAGCCCTGTCACCTCAGCGATCTCTCCAACGAGGAAGCGCGCCAAATCGACAATGTGGACGGCTGTATCCCCCAAGGCTCCCGAGCCCGCTTTCTCCCGACGCATCCGCCAGTGGAGGGGGAAGGTGGGGTCCACTAACCAGTCCTGGAGATAGATGGCGCGGAACTGACGGATCCTCCCGATTGCACCTTCCTTAATGAGGCGCTTTGCCAAGCGGATGGCAGGAAAGAACCTGTAGTTAAAGCAGACCATGTGAGTCACTTCAGCCTCTTGCACAACCCGAAACATCGTCAACGCTTCCTTCAAATCACGCGCGAGGGGTTTTTCGCAAAAGATGGCCTTCCCTGTTTTAGCCGCTTCGATGGCAATCTCGGCATGGACGTCGTTGGAGGCACTGATGTCCACAAGATCAATGTCGGGGCGGGAAATGACTTCCTTCCAGTTGGTTGTTTGCTCCTCCCAGCCAAAGCGGCTGGCAAACTCGCGTACTGCCGTCTCATTTCGTCCGCAGACTAGCTTCAGCCGAGGCCGAAGCGGTGGATCAAAAAAGGCGTTCACCTGCCGATAGGCATTTGCGTGTGCCCTGCCCATGAAACGATATCCGATTAGCCCTACGCGCACTTCTTTAGACATTGCTATCTTTCTCCCAACATTGAACTGCGCACCACAGCCACCGGCCATGCCCCTAAGACATTCCTAGCACTTTGTCCCCCTGATGAGAAGTAATGAGTTTCTTGGCCACCTTTTCCCTCAACGTATCCTTTACTGGTTTCACGTTCACAGCACCATCCACTCCATCGCCTCTTCATTAACTCAAGATAGTCCCTCGACGCTTCAATCTCAAGCGTGCGCTTCTCGGTCAGGTCTCAAAGAAGCTTTCTCCCTCCTCTTAATTTCGCTTTTTGACCATCTACAGCACTGAGCTACCCAGATCAAACCGCAAAGCATCACCACATGTTACCGCATAGTGGGGATCTCTCCTTTTGGTTTTTAAAGTCAAATGCGAGAAAGTGCAGCGCCCGTGGGTAGCTCAACATACGACCCGTCCGAGAAACAGGACACCTGCCCGGCAGACGAAACTCCTTGTTTTTGGCTATTCGAAAGGTGTATAGTCCAGCCTATAAAAACCCGAGCCGACGACTAGGCCGTTGAGGGACGGGGATGACCAACAAAATAGGGATCAATATCCATTCGGGGAGGATAGACGGGGATCTTAAACTTCTACAACAAGACCTCCGTGCTGTCGAACAGGCTGGCTTCAATGCAGCTGAGATTCCGGTCCATGGCGTCGATGCAGTAGTAAACGGGGAACTACGTGAGGGAAGAGCTAAACAGGTAAAGAAGATCCTAAGTGGATTTGATCTAGCCTATAGCGTGCACGCACCCGACCGGCTCAATTTGAGGGACTTCCACTACCCTGAGATCCAGCGGAAGGTTTTTGCTGCCAGCATCAAGTTCACAGCCACAATCGGCGCAAGAACGTTCGTTTACCACGAAGGAAGTCTGATGGACAATGGTGAGGGTGTCACTGAGGAGGAGGCCCGTGAGATAGAGGTGGATGGCTTGATCGACCTCGGCAGATTGGCAGAGGCTGAGGGAGTGACCATCTGTATTGAAAATGTTAACTCAAGCCTTATCCATCTGACAAAGCTGACAGAGAGCGTAGGGGAAGAGTCTGTCAAGATCTGTTGTGATGTCGCCCATTCGTACCTCAACGCCAGCACACTCGGATACGATTTTCTGCGATCGGTTCAGCTTGCCAAGCCCCATATCCGGCACGTTCACGTCAATGACAACTTTGGCAAGGGAAAGCCCGGCGTGTCGCCACCGTATATTGAGGCGATGCCGATGGGGATAGGGGATCTGCACCTTCCTATTGGGTGGGGCTGCATACCGTACGAAGATGTCTTCAGAATCCTTAAAGAGTACGACGGCATCTACATCCTTGAACTTCAGGAGAGGTTCTTCGAAAACGGCTACAGCATGCTCCAGGAGCTTCTCGAGGATTTGCGAGATATGCTAGAACGGGCTACTTAAGGGATGGATGAATCACCACGTCAAGCAGACGGTTGAGAAGTTCCATCATCATCTGCGGCGAAACGCCTCCAATTCCTTTAAGCGCCGACGTGGAACTGTTAGTGTGGGATACTAATATCTTCAAAGTCCCTGTAACAGCTCTCTTGACTGCCTTGATCTGAACGAGACGGATCAGGAAGAAGCTCGGCGTTCTCCTACATAGCGCTTGGCAAAGAGCCAGACTATTCCCACATGCGAGAGGGCCCCTAAAGCGAGAAGAGCGAGATATGGATGCCCGATTACCGCCCCAACGAAAATCCCAAACAGTCGAAAATCGCGCTTGATCAGCTTTGCCATCAACCCTGATCGGAAAGGCGCCCGGTAGTGCAGTGCATACTCTTTCTTCGTGTAGCTTGCCAGGATGAAGCCAAGGAGGGCGAGGATTCCCCCGATCCAGACCCACTCCGACGGGCGTTCCTGCCAATAGCCGATCGTTACCCCGATGGCTATTGCAGCGTCGCCATATCGGTCTAGCAAGGTATCAAACCAAGCTCCGAACCGGCTCGTCCGAAACGCCAATCGGGCGGTCTCACCGTCGCAACCGTCCAAAATCGAGCCCGACTGTGTCAGAATTCCCGCGATAAGACCGGCTAAATAGCCCCCTGAGGCAAAGAGTACTCCCCCACAAGCAACGATGAAGAAACTTAAGAAACTGAGGACGTTCGGCGTGGCCCATGGCAAAGCTTTGTGTTCGAGTAGCCAAGCGGAGAGTCGAAGAGAAATAGGTCGATTGAACCACCTTGCAACAACTCCATCCTCACCTGTCTTAATGGCACGTTTTAGAAGGAGTCGGCGGCCATGTCGCAGCGCATCATGCGTGTCAACATCGAGCCAAAAGGGATCTGGCAGAACTACAGCTCGTACCTTCCCCTCCGCAGCCAGAAGACGGATCCCGCCTGTAAGTGAACCATCGCCAGCCGCTTGCGCCTGTTTGAGAGCGGAGAAGACCGCAGGTGTACAGCGAAAGATCCCTGTGTCGATTCCATTGTACGGCTCAAGCCCTTTTCCGATCGCTCTAATTCTACCTTCCTTCGTCCGTACACGCGTGGCGTCCTCGGGGTCGAAGACCTCGTCGATTCGCGGATCGACAAGTAAATGACAGGCCGCCTCCTCGCCGGAGGCGTTAAGAAAGCATGCGAGAGCATCAGCATCAAACAGGTGATCACACATCAAGAGGAGAAAGTTAGCATCAAGTAAATCAGCATATGCCAGAACCGAAGTTCCGTTTCCCTCTCGCCAGGAGCAGTTCTCAACCACTGTGATGTCAACGCCGTACGACTGGCCCCATTCCACCACACGGGGTGCAATCTCCTCTCTTCGATAGCCAAGGACAACGAAAAACCGTGTAATCTCTGCCTCTCTGGCGGTCAGAATAGCTCGTTCAAGCAATGTCAGTCCCAGCAATCGTGTCAGTGGTTTTGCCGAGGAAGCCTCATTAGGAACGAGACGTTCACCCCTACCCGCAGCTAGGATTACAGCTGGCAAAGTCACCGGCCGAGTAGCCATCGCCTCGAACGCATCATCCGTCTCCCTACTCACACGGTGCATGATCGATTTGTCTGGGTATTTCGATGTGCTGTTTCCTGTGGCTGAGGAATTGCAGGTTGTAGATACTATCGTGCTCAGGGGCCGCTTCAGGTGCCATTAACATCTCGGCTTTCCCCGGAATGGCTTTTGTCCCTCTGCCTTGCACGACAAACGACGCCATCCATGAGGCAAACAATGCGGATTCAACCGCATCTTTAGTCTCTTCGTATCGCAGCAGAAAGGCTGCTCCGAAGACGTCTCCCGCGCCGGTTTCGTCGATTTCCTCGCGGCCAAACGCGGGGATGTGCTTGTGATGGCGACCCCACTGCCAGAAAAGATCGGCTCCATTTCTCCCTCTTGTCACGACAAGGATGTGCGAGTGCTGCGTCAGCTTCTGCAAGTCCTCTGGACAAGCGTCCTCCTCACTGACAATCACTACGTCAGCCTGCGGCACAACCATTTCCAGTTCCTCAAACCGCCGCTTGTAGACCCTTCCTCTATTGCCGACGGTTCGCATCCACCCTTGTGGAGCGACCCCAACGAGCGCCGGTCGCAGGCAGTTAATGATATCTGGATCGAAATCATTCAAAATAGGGCATAGATAGACGATGTCAGATTCAAGCCACGACTCTGGGATCGAGACTGGTTCAATAGGGCTGGCGATCGATCGTACAAACTGGTCTCTGCCATGCTGTGTTGAGTGATTGATGAACGTAGTCGTAACCTCACCAACTTGGATCTTCAGTAGAATGTCGGAGGGGAAGGTATCTTGTGGAAAATCCTGCCCTGCGCTTGTCACGATTGCGGAGCGATAGCCGAGGTTCCGAGCAAGGATCGCTGAGTATGCCGCTGATCCCCCGAGGATTCGTCCTTCCCCTTGCACGTCAAAACAGATGCGCCCTATAGATAGGAAGTGTGGGCGATCAATCTCTACTAGCCTAGCATTATTGCGGTAGGCAGCCATTCTCGTCCTCATTTAACGTTCCGCTAACATCAGCGCTGCAGATCGCGCCGGTCACTCCGGAATGAAACTTGGGTGAACTTCAAACCTGCGATGTAGTACTACATGTTTCAGTGAAAAAATTCCTTCTTTTTTATTATACACTAGAAAACAGCACTGGCGCAAGGCGCCGCATTGATTGCCCGCAGTGACCGATCTAGAATGGTCGCAACCACGCGAGTGTGCAATTTTGGAGGGAGATTACAGAATGCTAGCCGAAGCTATGGATATTATCTCCATCGGTCACATAGCGAGAGATCGCAATGTCGTTGGACATCGAAGCGAGGTCGCTACGGGAGGAGGTGTCTACTTTGGTGGGATGGTCTTCCTCGCACTTGGCTTTCATGTGGCTATAGTGACGCGCCTCGCCCGCGCCGATGAACAGCTTCTTGACGACCTGAAGGAAGCGGGAGCTACGGTTCTCCCAACCTACGCTACAGAGACTTCTGGTATCGAGAACGTACATGCCAAACCCAACTCCGATAAACGGGTTTGCCATCCACTAGGTTTTGCTGGATCCTTTCGCCCAGAGGAAGTCCCAGACGTGCCCACCCAACTTTATCACATTAGCTCAATCATGCCCGGCGAGGTCGATCTGCCTTTTCTCCGAGAAGTCGCGAGCCGGGGGCCAATAGCCCTTGACGTGCAGGGGCTGCTACGCAAGCGGGTGGGGGATGAGCTCATCACGGACGGCTGGCCGGAGGCGGAAGAGGGACTTTCGCTCGTTCGCTACCTCAAGGTGGACGATCGCGAGGCCGAAGCCCTGACCGGGGAGCAAGATCATCGACGTGCAACCGAACTTCTAGCGGAGATGGGCCCGGAGGAGGTTGTGCTCACGCACAAGGAGGGTGTATTGGTGCGTGCTGGGGCCAAGCTCTCCGAGGCACCGTTTCGCCCTCGGTCGTTAGCTGGCCGAACAGGTCGAGGGGACAGCTGCTTCTCCGCCTACCTGGGCAGACGGCTATTAGGCGATTCGCCGAAGGAGGCGACAAGGTTTGCCGCTGCGCTGACGACACTGAAGCTGGAACGGCCAGGTCCCTTTCAGCGTCCCTTGGCCGATGTGGAGGCGCTACTGGAAGGTGTCGGATGGTAACGAACAACAGATCGGCGGGAGGTGGACGCCTCTTCTTTACCGCATCTCCCAGCGAGGTAACCGCGCTTGGAATCACTGCTGATCGATCTGCCTAATTGACACAGGCTCACCTTTGTGCTATCGTTTGCATGATCCTGCTATGAAGTCCACACACCGCGCCGGGTCAGCCTGCTTGGGAGGAAACAGCCGCAAAAGACCCTTGTGTCTGCCTGGCAGCGCGGTTATCGTGCCGATGAGACGATTCTAGAACTGAGCCTGTACCAGAGCAGTGATGATTGCTTTTGCCATTAGGCGTCGTATGGGCTAATATCTAATAGATATTATTTTTAAGGAGGTGATTCGCAGAAAAACAACCTCTAGGCAGAGCGTGTACCACAGACCGTAAGACTAAGGAGGAGGAAAGATGAAGCGTTTATTTCTGCTGGTGCTGATTGGGTGTTTTGTGGTTGCCGGGGGGCTCCTGGCTCTGGCACAGGAGGAGGAGATCGTCGAGTTCTACGTCCGCTGCTGGGCAAGACCGCCGATGGAGAGCTGGCGTGGTAATAACATAGTGTTGGCGGTTGCGGAGCTTAATGCCGATCTGGAGGCTGCGGGTGACCCTCGGCGCGTTGAGGTGAATCTCCTACAGGACGACCCGAGGGACTGGGGCAACTATGTAACTGAGTTTCTGTTGGCATACGGGGTTGAAGAGGCACCGGACATCTGGTTGACCGGGCATGAACACATCGGTACCCAGGCCGAGGCGGGCCGGATCATCGCCCTGGACGAGCTGATGAAAGAGTTCCCCACATTCAACCTTGTCATTGACGCACTTTGGGATTCCACCATGTACAAGGACGAGATCTGGGGGGTTCCCCAGGACGCTGAGGCACGCCCCCTCTACTTCAACAAGACCTTGTTGAAGGAGCTTGGCTGGTCCGCGAACAAGATCGCGGCTCTGCCGGGGGAGATCGAGGAGGGCGAATTCACCCTCTACGACATGCTGGCGGTGGCCAAGGAAGCGGTGGACAAGGGTGTGGTCAAGGAGGGAAACGGCTTCTGGATGCGCCCGAAGAACGGCCCCGACTTCACCGCCTTGTACTACGCCTTCGGTGGAGATACGATCGATACTGCGACCGGCAAGCTGGTCTTCGACGAAGCAGCCGGCCTGAAGTACTACCAGTTCTTCTATGACGCCGCGCAGAACTACGGTTCAATGAGCTGCCTCCACGGCGATTGGTCCTTGTGGCACGGCACCATCACCGATGGCAAGGTACTGTTTTGGGTCGGCGGAACGTGGCAGTGGGCCGAATGGGCGGTAGAGTACCTCAAAGAGCTGGGCGGTGAGGCCTACCTGTGGGAGAACTGGGGCTTCGGGCTAATCCCGGCGGCGGTGGAGGGCGGCAAGCCGAACTCCCTTACGCATCCGTTGGTCTATACCATCAGTTCCCAGTGCGAGCATCCGGATCTGGCGCTGGCTCTCCTCGCCAAAGTCACCAACTACGGGCCCAACACCCGTCACGCAATCGCCAGCAACCACCTGGGCATTCTCAAGGACCAGACGGAGTACAAGTTCTATAAGGATTCCCGTATGCTGCGCGAGGCACTCTACATGCTGGCTTACACCACCTTCCTGCCCAACAACCCCGACTGGGGCTCGTATTCCACCATTACCTACGAGGCCTTGGCGGCGGCGGTAGGGGGCGATCTCACCCCGCAGGAGGCGGTAGACTTCGTGGTAGAGTCGCTCCAGCGCGAGCTGGGCGACAAGGTGATCATACGGTGATCGCCGGGTGAAGAAAGTAAGCAAACCGGAGAGAGGGACCTACCCTCTCTCCGGTCTTTTTCGGGAGAGGGATCTCCTTCTTCGAGTAAGGGGGATACTGCTGCCCTATGGCTTCCTTGCCCCCTCACTTATCATAGTGCTCCTGTTCTTCTTCATCCCGCTAGTGATGGTTTTCATCTTAAGCTTCACCAACCTGGATATGACGAACTTTGGAATCCTCGAGTGGTGGAGACCGACGAATTGGAGTTTGGACAACTACGTAAAGATCTTCACCAACCGATTCTTCCCCAAGATCCTGGGCAATACGGCTATGTACACGGCCTTGACATTGGCCTTCTTCAATATGGGAATGGCCTTAGTCATCGCCTTGATAACCACGCATATCAACCGGCGGGCCGGCTTTGCCTTTCGGGCACTGTGGCTCCTACCACGCCTCACGCCGGTGGTCGTCTACATAATGATGTGGAAGGCCTTGGCCGGGCCGGCTCCCATGGGTGTCATAAACAAGTATTTTCTCGGTCCCTTGGGTATCGGTAGTGGGGAGTATCTGCTTCACATGTCTCCTTGGGTCTTCATCATCCTGGTCAATGGGTTCATCGGCGCCTCATTCGGGATAATCATCTTCTCTGCGGCCATCGAAGCCATTCCCAAGGACTACCTGATAGCCTCCAAGGTGGATGGGGCGACCACCTGGCAAACCATCCGTCACGTAACCATCCCCATGATCAAGTGGCCGCTCCTTTTCGTCACCACTTATCAGACTCTGTCGCTATTGACATCCTTTGAGTACATCATGCTGCTCACCGATGGTGGCCCCGGGCTTTACCAAACGGAAGTCTGGGCATTGACCGCCTACCACCGCGCCTTGAGCAGCTACTTCGGGAATATCCAGTGGGGTTATGGCGCGGCATGGTCGGTGGTGCTGGTGATCATCGGTATCGTGATGGCTGTTGTCTACCTGAGGGTGTTCAAGTTCGGTGAGTTGGTGGAGGAGCCGAAGATAGATCGGCTGTAACTAATGTCTACGAGCAAAGGGTAATAAGATGACAGTGCGACGGAAGCTAAGGCCTATCTTTGCCTACCTTTTCTTGATCATTCCTAGCGCCCTCGTCCTCCTCGGTTTCCTGTGGCTGTTTGTCACCAGCTTCTCGACAAAGACCGAAGGTCTAAGGTCGCTGGGGTGGACCCTGCGCAATTGGAGCTTTCTATGGAAGCCTCCTTTCGGCCCCATGTCTCCCAGTATCTGGTTGATAACCCTCAACACCTT
The DNA here is from genome assembly GCA_030615945.1 of Candidatus Bipolaricaulota bacterium. Taxonomy (GTDB): domain Bacteria; phylum Bipolaricaulota; class Bipolaricaulia; order UBA7950; family UBA9294; genus UBA9294. The sequence continues at coordinate 9,000 of JAUWYG010000052.1, forward strand.
CCTGGTCGCCGCAGGCATGACCGTTCTCGTCGTTCTTGTCTCATCCATGTCCGGATATGCTCTTTCGCGAATGAAGTTCGCCGGACGGAAGGGGTTCCTTTCCGCGACCTTGATCCTGCATGCCTTCCCGAGTGTTACCCTCTTGATCCCCATCTATTTTGTGCTTCGCTGGATTTCAGGGATCCCCATTATCGGAGGAGGTCTTCCTCTTATCGGGGGCTTTGGCTTTAACACCCTAGGCGGGGTGGCCTTGGTCATGGTTGCCTTTCAGCTTCCGTTCGGTGTCTGGATAATGAAGGGTTTTTTCGATGAGATCTCTTGGGATATGGAGCGCTCCGCCTTGATCGACGGGGCTTCTCGCTTTCGGGTCTGGCGGCAAATTATAATCCCCAACATCAAGCCCGGCATCGCTGCGTTGTCCATCTTCTCCTTCCTCGCTGGTTGGAACGCCTACTTGATCCCGTTCACCTTTACCATACGGCGTAGTGGGAAGATATCAGTCTTGTCTGTTTATCTGCAGAGCTTTATGGGCGAAACCACGATAACCAACTGGAACGCAGTAGCGGCCGTCGGACTGTTTCAACTCATCCCGGTAGTAATCTTTTTCCTCTTCAGCCAAAAGGCGTTGATGAATATTTACGGCGGCGGGAAGAAGGGAGGAGTATGATC
>JAUWYG010000092.1 GCA_030615945.1 Candidatus Bipolaricaulota bacterium
GGAAAGTTGGCGCAAGTCCTAGCGCAGACGAAAGCCGACTTGGTGCTGCACACCACCAACTCTTACTTTGACCTGTTCAAATCCCAGATCATCGAGATTCTGGAAGCGGGGCTGGACGTCGTTTCTACGGCAGAAGAGCTCTCCTTCCCGTGGTTGGCTCATCCCGAACAGGCCGCCGAGATTGACGCTGCCGCTAAAAAGGCCGGGGTAACCGTGCTGGGCACCGGTGTCAATCCCGGTTTTCTCATGGACTGCCTGCCGCTCGGCCTGACGGCCATCTGCCAGCGGGTGGATCGCATCGACGTGACACGGCACATGAACGCCTCGTTGCGGCGCGGCCCCTTCCAGGCCAAGATCGGTTCCGGTATGACGGTAGAGGCTTTTAATGCCAAGATGGCAGCTGGCCGTATGGGGCACGTGGGCCTGCCCGAATCCGTGGGCATGGTCTTTAGCACACTGGGAAAAAAGTTAGCTCGCTACGAGTCGAGTGTCGAACCGGTGGTGGCCGACGAACCGGTCAAGACCGACTTTTTTGAGGTGCAACCTGGCCAGGTGAGGGGACTCAAGCAGGTGGCCCGGGGCTACACCGACGAGGGCGAGTTCCTGACCCTCACCTTCATCGCCGCGCTGGGCGAGGAGAATGACGGGGACACTATCAAGATCACTGGCAAGCCAGACCTTAAGGTCAAGCTTAAGGGGACTAACGGGGACATCGCTACAGTAGCTATCGCGGTCAACGCCATCCGTCGCGTACGTGAGGCTGCGCCAGGCCTGGTTACGATGCGAGATTTGCCCATTGTCACTATAGGGTAAAGGCTCCATACGTCCCTGTTACACCTGCTAGTGGGCCTTCACTAGCTTGTTAAAACTTAGCTTTGAGGATTACTGCGCACTCTTTGAGGTCTTTTGCTCGTTTCTCTGCTTATGAAAAGGGTTTTGTCTGGCGCTATCACTTTTCCAGATCCCTGCCGATTCGCCAGCACGGGGCAAGCTTCTCTCCCAGGCTCCAGTAGGAACGACTGTTTAGGTCAAACAGGATGGGTCTTACTTTGGCCAGATCAACCCCGCCGTGCTCCAGAGCGTTCTCATCACAGTAGGTTTGCACAATCTCACCGACGAAGACGTCGCTTTTGGGAAACTCTATGGTCTTTATCAGCCGGCATTCCATGTTGATGGGGCACTCGACGATCATGGGGGCCGTGTCAAGGGTACCATAGAAGATCTTGAACAGGGCGGCCTTGTCTACGGACTTCCCTGAAACAATGCCGCAGTAGTCCGTTTCCTTGACCTGCGCTTCTGTTGGGATGTTCACGCTGAAGGTAGCGTTCTCCCGAACACCGAGGTTGGTGTGGCATGTCTTGCTCAGGCTGATCGAAATCAGGTTTTCGATGCTCATGATGCCGACGTGGGCGATGGTAGCGAAGTTGGGCTTATCGTTCACCATGGTGCCGATAAGAACCGTCGGTGTCGGGTAAAGGGCGTTTGTGGCGCCAATTTCTCTTTTCGGTTTCATGATGAGCCTCCTTCACCTTTATCCCGTTTAGAACGATATCATAAGTCGGTTGAAAAGGAGAAGTCAGCTGGCGTCGTACAAATTGCGGGTATCGGAGCGCAAACTCATGAGGTGTCACCTTGTCTGCTGCGAACCGTTACCGCAATTTGCCGCCATTGTCCCTCGTTGGCGGGGATGGTATGGTATTGATCCTTAGTGAAAGGTGATGAGACAGTGCTTCGGAGTGATAACCCTGATATTCTGCTTATCGTGCTTGATACCGTGTGGCGTGACCGCCTCTCTGCCTACGACAATCCGCGCGAAACATCGCCCGAATTGGACGCCTTCGCCGCACGTGCCACGCTGTTTGAGCGTGCCATTGCCCCTGCGCAGTGGACGACTCCATCACACGCATCGATGTTCACTGGACTATACCCAAGCGTGCATCGGGTCACGCAGGGTAACTTCAAGCTTGCCGCGAGCATCCCCACACTGGCCGAGATTTTGGGCTGCGCGGGTTATCATACCGTCGCGTTTTGCAACAACGCGCTCGTTGCTGTGTTGGATAACGGGCTCCAACGCGGCTTCGAGCACTTCTATAGTTATGCCGGAGCAGCGCCCAACCGTCCGGTCGATGCCCGTCATAGTCCTCTGCGACAGGCGCTTGCGGCTCGCTTTCGTCTTTTTGCTCGCCGTGTGGAAAACCAGTTTGCCCGCTCCGACAGACTATTCTGCATCACGATGTATCCATGGCTCGTGCCGATCTGGACGCGCTACATCAACTACAAAGGCCACACCGAACAATCGGTCAACGACCTGATCGACTACTGGAGACAATACATTAGCAGGAGTGCAGAGCACCCACTGTTTGTCTTTCTTAACCTGATGGGGACGCACCTGCCCTACAAGCCTCCGCGGGATGCAATCGTCCGCGTCGCGCCGGAGCTGTGCAACGACCGCTACGCCCATGCCTTCATACGCCGCTTCAACACTAATGCCGCTCGCTGGTCCAGTCCCCCCGACCCACCGCTGCAGGATTGGGAGCGCGCGGCCCTGCGGGGTTTTCATGATGCTGAGATTGCTCATCAGGACGGTTATCTGGGACACCTGCTTAACGCTCTGCATGAAATGGGCGCGCTTGAGAATACGTTGGTGATCATCGTTGCTGACCACGGCGAACTGCACGGCGATCACGGCTTCTTCGGGCATGGCTTCGCCGTATATCAGGAATTGGTGCACGTGTCGTTGATTGTCAGTGGCGAGCGCTTCCCAAGAGGGGCCCGCGTTTCCACCAACGTCTCGACGCGGCGCATCTTTCATACTGTGCTTAAGGCTGCTGGGGTGAAACCGCCGCTGGGTGAGGCCGCCGCTGGGTGAGGCCGACCCCAACGCTGACGTGGCCCGACTGACACTGGCGAACGTCACCGACGGCCACCCCGACGCGGAGGAGGGCGTTGCCTATACTGAGGCGTACCCGCCGAAGACGATCTTGAGCATGCTTCGCCGGCGTAACCCGGCGATCATCGAGCGGCTGCAGCTGCAGCATGTGCGCCGGGGCGTGTATGCCGGAAATTACAAGCTGACGACTGTTGGGGAAAGGGTCGAAGCTCTCTATAACATCGACCGCGATCCCACGGAGGCTTGCGATCTGTCCGCTGAATACCCGGCGCTGGTAGCGGAGCTACAGGGAAAGATCAAGGCCTTTGTCGACAAGGCAGAACGTCACAGCCGCGACGGTGGCATGTCTAGCGACCTCTCCCGCGGGATGGAGGAGCACCTACGAGCGCTTGGTTATGTGGACTAATGCGTCGTCGATCGTTTTTGACAACGTTGTTTCACGTGTGGAGGATGTTTTTTATCCAGGTTGTCACTATAGGGTATAGACGTTGAGTTTTTATTATAGCGACTATTGCGGTCCGGAGATAATATGGCAGAAAGGAGTCAACCACCAGATGGCCAGATATAAGATTATCGTCAACCCGATCGCCGGCAGAGGGGCAGGGAAGAGAGCTGTTCCTCTGGTTGAGCAAACACTGTGTGGCTACGGCCTGGATTTTGATATTGTGCACACCGAGTATCCGTGGCACGCCGCTGAACTGGCGCAACAGGCTGTCACGAAAGGGTACGATATAGTGGTTGCAGTGGGGGGCGATGGCACTGCCAACGAGGTACTGAACGGTCTGATGCTGGCAAGGCAAACAGGAGAGGGAACTGCTGCCATGGGGGTATTATGTGTTGGTCGTGGCAATGACTTCGCCTTTGCCGCAGGTGTGCCACATGACTTGGCGGCAGGCTGCCGTGTGTTGGCGCAGGGTTACCGGCGTGTGATTGACATCGGGCGGGTTGAGGGAGGGCTATTCCCCCAGGGTCGCTACTTCGGGAACGGCGTCGGTATCGGCTTCGACGCTGCCGCTGGCTTTGAAGCGCAAAAAATGAAGCACCTGCATGGCTTTTTGGGCTACTTGATCGCCGCCCTCAAAACGATCTTTTTGTACTACCGCGCCCCGCTGGTGCGCATTGAATACAACGAGCAAACGATCGAGCAGCCCTCGCTTATGATCTCGATTATGAACGGGCGCCGCATGGGTGGTGGTTTCATGATGGCCCCACAGGCCAGCATGGATGACAGCCTGTTCGACCTATGCATCGCCAGCCAGGTGAGCCGCGTTCGTATCTTCGCCCTTATCCCTCGCTTCATGAAAGGAACGCAGGCCACCCATCCATCCATCAAAACCGGGCAGACGCAACGCATCGTCGTGACCGCTGTCGAAGGGGTTTTACCTGCCCACGCCGATGGTGAGACCCTGTGTACGCAAGGACAAAAACTTAAGATGGAGTTGCTGCCGCGCCAGATCGAAATCCTCTGTCAACCCCCGGAGGCTGCCCAATGACACTGACCAAACGGGTGGTGGACTCAACCATCAGTGGTTTGTTGCGTCTTCTCTGCCGCGTGTATAAAGATCAATTGGAGAAGGTGCCGACACGGGGACCGCTCATCTTGGTCACCAATCATATTAACTTCCTGGAAATCCCCGTTCTCCACACGCATTTACGCCCGCGCCCAATGACCAGCTTTGCGAAAGCCGAGTCCTGGGATAACTTCATTATAGGCTTCCTGTTTAACCTGTGGGGGGCCATACCCATACGACGAGGGGAAGCTGACATGCGCGCCCTTCGCCAGGGTCTAGCTGCGCTGAGGGAGGGCTATATTCTGGCGATAGCTCCGAAAGGAACACGCAGCGGCCACGGGCGCTTGCAACGCGGCCACCCCGGCGTTGCGATGATGGCGTTACAAAGCGGTGCACCGTTGTTACCCCTGGTCTTCTACGGAGGGGAGAAATTCAAACGCAACCTGTCTCGCCTGCGGCGCACTCCATTTCACATTGTGGTGGGCCAGCCGTTCCATTTGCACACAGATGGGGTCAAAGTGCGGCGCGAGATACGTCGGCAGATGACCGACGAGATCATGTACCAGCTCGCGGCGTTGCTCCCCCCGGCCTATCGCGGCCATTACGCCAACCTGGATGCAGCTACTGAGAGATTCCTGCGCTTTTCTTCACCCTCCCTAAGCAATCTTCGTCGTGCTTGAGGACTTGTAATCGTGTTCGAGGCCCCTTAACCTCATTCGTGTAGCTTGTACAATACCCCCTTCCATCTGTAATCTACTCCTTGTTACAGCTGATATCGTGAGTCCCGCGCGCGGGCTGAGCCCAAGACGCATCGGCACAGATAGGGAGGACTCTCAGATGGACAAGGCTAAGCTTCGCCCTCTGGTTCTTGAGGTACTGCGTCAAAATGCGCAGACGCATTTCAATGCGGTAGAACTCCAGATCAAGAATCTCACCTCAGACTATCAACGTTACGACGCCTTGAAGTTGCAAGAGATCATTTGGGAGCTACTTATTCAAGGGGTGTTGGCCCCAGGTAAGAATTCCTTGAATATCAACCTTCCTTTTATCCACCTCACAGAGTACGGAGTGCGATGCCTTGAGGAAGATGCGCTCTTGCTACATGATCCTGATGGCTACTTAAAACGACTG